>NZ_VOYG01000006.1:0-210539 GCF_013420785.1 Acinetobacter sp. YH01011 | reverse complement strand
TACATTAGCCAACCATTGAAAGAAACACTTAAAGAGCAAGGCATTGATTTAATTACTTATCCAAGAAAAAATATGAGAGTGACCTTATTGCCATTTTCTGATGAATTTCATCTACGACAACGTAAAAGAATTGAAACATTGATAGGATTATTGAAAGAAAAATATCACTTAGTTACGAGTAAACATCGTTCGATTGCTGGTTTTTTAGCAAGCGTATTTTCTTCACTATGTGCGTATCAACTTTGCCAAAAGAATAAGCCTAAAATTCATGTGATTAAATCTTTGGCTTATCCGTAACTGGGGTTAGCTTAGTCACAGCGAATTTGATATTCATTTTTATAGTTGGTATAAGTTTCATTTAATTCAGCAAGTAATTTTTTCTCGTTATATTGCCGATCTTCAGGTTTAGAATTTTTAAGTACAATTGGCATATATTCATGTTTGTAAATCTGCGTATATTCTTCACAAATAATATGTTTGCGCTCATCTGCAGAATAGTTATCTAAATCGCGAAGCAAGATTTCATTCATTTTGGTATTGATGAGATCGAGTTCATCAAACATGCTTGGGGCTTGATCTGAGGGTTGGGATGGGGAACAGCCGAAAGTGATAAAGCTACATATCAGAACGTAAACCCACTGCTTCACATTGACCCCAATGATAAAAAATCAAAGTTATATTATAGCCTTAAAAGCGTAAAATTTAAGTGAATAGTCAGTTTTATTGGCAGTGAAATCAATTGAATGACAGTGTGTCGATTTTGTGTATTTAGACAATATGGCTGACTTGGGAAATGCAGTTTTATGTGTTAGTTTTGATGAAAATGAATGTTTTTCTGCGCTGAATTTCTGCAGATGAGTATCTAAAAAATCACGAAAAATTGAGGCATGAAATGGCTAAACATTATGACTATTTGGTAATTGGGGCAGGAAGTGGTGGTATTGCTTCGGCCAATCGCGCGGCGCAATATGGTAAAAAATGTGCATTAATTGAAGTTGCAGATTTGGGCGGGACTTGTGTCAATGTGGGGTGTGTGCCTAAAAAAGTGATGTGGTATTCTGCGCAAATCGCCGATGCTATTCAAAAATACGGCCCAGATTATGGTTTTAATACTGAATTAAAATCGCATGATTGGAATACGTTAATTCAAAATCGTCAAGCTTATATTCAGCGTATCCATGCATCGTATCAATCAGGTTTAGCTAAAAACAATGTTGATGTGATTCAGGGCTTTGCTCGTTTTGTAAATGAAAAAACAGTTGAAGTAAATCAGCAGCAATACACTGCAGATCACATTTTAATAGCCACAGGAACTGAGCCAACACGTCCAGATATTGAAGGGGCAGAGCTAGGAATTGATTCAAACGGTTTCTTTGAATTGCAACAATTACCAAAACGCACGGCAATTGTCGGTTCGGGTTATATTGCCGTAGAGTTAGCAGGTGTTTTAAATGGGTTGGGTTCAGAAGTTGGATTGTTTATTCGTAAACAATTGCCGCTGCGTAGTTTAGATCAATTTTTAGGTGAAACATTACTTGAATGTATGCGTGATGAACATATCCAAGTGCATACGCAAGCCATTCCAAAGAAAGTCACTCGCCAAGCGGATCAGTCTTTGTTATTACATCTTGAAGATGGTTCACAGCATGAGGTCGATTGTCTGATTTGGGCAGTTGGACGTAAACCAAATACACAAGCATTGAACTTGGCTGCTGCAAATGTGCAGATTGATGAAAAAGGATATATCGCAGTAGATCAATTCCAAAATACCAGCCAAGCAGGTATTTATGCGGTGGGCGATATTATTGGAAAAATTGAGCTGACACCCGTTGCTGTTGCCGCAGGACGTAAATTGTCTGAACGTTTATTCAATCACAAACCAAATGAATATTTAGATTATCAAAATGTTGCCACGGTGGTCTTTAGTCATCCGCCTATTGGTACGGTGGGTTTAAGTGAAGCGCAAGCCATTGAACAGTTTGGGCAAGATCAGGTCAAAGTCTATCAATCTTCTTTTACCTCAATGTACACGGCTGTAACTCAGCATCGTCAAGTGTCTAAAATGAAATTGGTCTGCGTTGGTGATGAACAGAAAGTCGTGGGCGTGCATGGTATTGGCTATGGCATGGATGAAATTTTGCAAGGTTTTGCAGTCGCGGTCAAAATGGGCGCGACCAAGCAAGATTTTGACAATACTGTCGCAATTCATCCAACTGCTGCAGAAGAATTTGTGACTATGCGCTAATGGAGTAGCGTAGTCGCACACAAAGAGTATGGGTTAAAAAAATCCATACTCTTTTTTATTTTTGAAATTTGTAGATAAAAAATCAGAAGATAAACGTCAGAAAGATAAAGTTTGTTATCGTTATTTAGTTAGCCTAATAAGAAACCCACCGAAGTGGGCTTGTGCGATCAAACACCATCCATTGTGTTTGGGGTAGATTATCTCACGAAAATGATTAAGGTTTGATTAAGAAATTTTTGTTTTATTAAGTTTATCTTTACAACTTTGTAGTCCATGCTGCAAAGACTTTAAATCTATGTTATAATATAACTTGTACAATAAAAATATCTCTATTCTCTCGTAGTTATTCATCATCATGCTGTGCTGCATTTATTTTCTATGCACTGCAAATTAAGTGTGATGAATGTTGTTGTATTAAAAACTATGCTCAAAATTTTAATTTGAGCTTGATTTGTAAGTTATAAATGAATTGGTGTAAATATTGAAAAAAATGCAAACAATGCTTGCGAAAGCAGTGAATGGTCGCGAAATTATGGTGTCTTTGGTGGCATCAAAGAAAAAGCAAAATACCCGTGATGGTTTTAAATGGGTCGAAGTCGGAAAACATGTGTTGTTGGAATGTGGTCAGGAAATTGAACTGAATTTAGATGGTCGCAGTTTTTATACCGATACGCATGAAATGTTCCGTTTACCGCATCGGGTTAATTAAGTTTTGGTCTGAAATGAATATTCAACCTAGCTAAACTGGATTGCATAATATGTAATTTAGAAAAGCTTTTAAAAGTTTTATCCAGAAAAATCCCGTTCATTGGCGAACGGGATTTTTTTATTTTATCTTTTACTGTGGCAGAGCACAGTTGGTAATGAATTAAACCTTAACAATCAAAACAGGAACAGGAGACTGAGTCAGTACGTTTTGGGCAACGCTACCGAGCATCATCTTTTTCACTCCAGTACGGCCATGCGAACCCATAATAATCAGGTCAGCACCAATTTCATTGGCAATTTGTACAATCCCTTCAGAGGCTGCAACACCGCGGATAATTTTGGTATCTACCGAAATACCTTCACGGCTAAAGGATTGCTGAATTTCAGCCAAACGATTTTGTGCATTTTGTTCAGCCTGCATGAAATAATCGGTAATTGCTGGTGCAACTTTGTAGAAGTCCACGCCTACAAAAGGATCAACTGCAATTACACTCATAATAGTAACAGGGCAATTTAGATCTTTTGCCAATGAAAGTGCTTGTTCGGCTGCAGCATAAGACATAGGTGACTCATCTACTGGAACAAGTAAGTGTTTATAAGTGGTCATGGCAAATCCTTATTAAAAATTTATGATGAAAATATGGCTTAAAATAGTGATTAAGCTTTAACTACAAGCACAGGTAATTCTGTATGACGTAATACGTCTGTGGCAAAGCTACCCAATAATAATTTTTGGAAACCTTTACGACCATGTGAACCCATCACAATCACATCGGCATTTAAGTCTTTCGCAGTTTTGATTACACCTTCAGCAGATACCAAACCCTCAACCACGCGAGTTTCTGCATTTACACCCACTGCTTTCGCAATTTCATCTGCTTCTTTTAATGCCTTTTGTGCATTGGCTGTCGCTTGCACAAAGTATTCTTTCATAATGGCAGATGAATAATTATAGTAAAAGTCAGAATCAGTAAATGGGTCTTCCGCAACAAGGCTAATTAAGGTGAGTTTACTGTTAAATACTTTGGCAATTTCAGCTGCATGTTTGACCGCTGAAAAAGAAATTTGTGAACCATCTACAGGGACTAAAATATTTTGGTACGACATGCGGGTAACTCCAGAAATTATGATTATGTGCCTTACACTTTATTGATAGCATATAGTCTATACAGGTTCAATTTAAAATCTGAAAAAAGATTGATAATTCATTTAATTACCCGCCAAATTTGCTGAAAGAAAAGATAAGCTGAAGATGATGAAATTGCTCAACTCAACGGCAAGGCTATACGATAAAATAAGCTGCTAAATTTGCAAAAATAAATAGACCTTCATAATTTAATTTTAAATTACTTGGGTTTGAATTGGGCGTATGAATCTTGAGGGAAATGTGGTTTGAAAATAATTTGGATGTTGCTGTGTTTTATGTTGTTAAGTGCTTGTCAAACCACGCAGCAGAACAATCGAATCATTGCTAGTGCATTTAATCTCACCACAGGCTTGCAGCAGAAAATCATGGATCGCTATGCACCCAAAAATATACAAGTGCAACATGATATTGTGTATGCAACGCAGCCTAATTTGAGTTTTGACTTGTATCAAAACAGTCAATTGCAAGATTTAGCCGCACGCCCGACAATTGTCTGGATTCATGGTGGTGGCTGGATTGCGGGCTCAAAAGCACATGCACGTGGCTATTTTAAATTATTAGCCGCGCAGGGCTTTAATGTAATTGCAGTACAATATCAATTCGCCCCGCATGCAACTTATCCTACTCAGTTGCAACAAATTGATCAGGCTTTAAATTACATCACGCAACATGCAGAAAAGTATCAGCTTAATCCACAACAATTATATTTGGCAGGTGATTCTGCAGGGGCGAATTTAGCTAGCCATTATGCCGCATTATTGAGTAATCCTGCATTTGCACAGCAGTCTAATTTACAACCGACTATTCAGCACAAACAACTTAAAGGGCTGATTTTGCACTGCGGGATTTATGATCTAAAAGCGTTTGTTGAAACTGCGCCAGATGAAATGAATATCGTAGAGTGGGGTGTTTATAATTTGGTGCAGGCTTACACGGGAGATCGGAAACAGGACAGTGAATTTCTGAAGAATATTTCGCCTATTCAACATTTAACGGCAAACTATCCTGCGGTATTTATCAGTGGTGGTAACAAAGACTTTTTAACAGAAACTCAATCTATGCCGATGCTGCATGCTTTACAGCAACAGCAGATTCCTGTGACGACAGCATTTTATCCAGATACAAAAGCATGGTTAATTCACGAATATCAATTTTTTATGCACCAAAAAGAAAGCCAGCAAACTTTTGCTAAAACAGTAGAATTTATCCGCACAGCAGACCCTAATGTATCGCGCATACAATAAATCAATACGATGCTTCTGAAAAAGTGTTTTAATCGCTTAGTTATTTAGCTTTTGCTTTGTTTAAACTTTGAAACTGCCAAAACCACACAACCAAAAATCAGTCCCCAGAATGCAGAACCAATACCAAAAAACTGCACCCCAGAAGCACTAAATAAAAAGGTCAATAAAGCGGCTTCACGTTCTGAAACGTGCTGAAAGGCGAGGGCAATGTTGTGTCCAATAGTACCGAGCAGTGCAATTCCTGCCAAAGCTGTAATAAAAACAGCAGGGAATGACATCAGTAAACTGGTAAGCGTTGCCGCAAATATCCCCATCAAGATATAAAACAAACCGCAGCTAATCCCCGCAATATAGCGTTTACTTGCATCGGGATGCGATTGATCATCTAAGCTAATAGCAGCACTGATGGATGCGATATTGACACTAAAACATCCAAATGGCGCGAAAATCGCTTGTGCTGTGCCTGTCCAACCAATTAAGTGACGTACATTTGGGTTAAAGCCATAGCTTTTGATCATGGCAAGACCGGGCAAATATTGCGATGCCATATTAATGACAAACAAAGGCAGGGCTAAACCTAAAATGGCAGACCAACTTAATTCGGGTTGCATCCAAACAGGTTGCGCAATACTCCATTGCACACTGGGCATTTGAAATTGTAAGAAGATTGGGCATAACGCGACCCCAATCAATACAGTTAAAACAATGCTATAACGCGGGCTAAATCGTTTTGCCAATACATAGGCTGCCAATAAAGACAAAATAAATGCCCATGCTTCTTGCAGACTGGTAAATAGGGCAATTCCAAATTTAAGCAGCACACCTGCCAACATGGCGCTGGTTAAACTCTGTGGAATATAAGTCAGTACCTTTTCAAAAATACCCAAAAAGCCAAGAACTGCTGTGAGTACGCCACAAAACAAAAATGCGCCAATTGCTTCGTGTAAGCTATAACCGCTGCCCGTGGCGATAATCAGTGCCAAGCCTGCGGTAGACCATGAGGTCGCCACAGGATATTTAAATTTCCAAGATAAAATCAGCCCGCTTAGACCAATACCTAAACCCAACGCGCAAAACCAAGAGCTGATTTGCTCAGCACTTGCGCCTAAAATTTGTGCTGCCTGAATGACTAAAACCGCGGAAACACTAATACCGACCAAGAAGGTAATAAAACCTGCAAATACTGCAGGCACAGAGAAGTCATTTAAAAGTTTTTGCATGCTTTCTTAGACATATTTTCTATAATTTATGAACAGATCATACACATTTGAACAAATAGTCAAAAGTGTTTTTTATACTTTTTTTATAGCGTTGAGCTTGCCAGTCTAAAGCCAAAACCGCAGAACAAAATACCAATGCTTGCAACGCAAATGGCTGCAATTTTATAGCGTTGATTGAAATAACTGGCTAATTTGACTCCTGAAAAAATCAAGATAGATAAATAACCCATGCTAATGATTTGTAGGACGATGGCTAAAACAGCAAAGCTCAGCATCGGGTAGGTGTAATCAGGATTGACGAATTGCACAAAAAAAGACAAATAAAACAAAATTGCTTTTGGGTTAATAACGCTAATCATTAAAGCAGTTCGGTAGGGATGAACCCGTTCAGTTGTATTGCTCGTTGCTGTTGTAGAAAGATTGGCGTGCGAAGTTCTGGTTTGTGGAAACCATGTTTTATAGGCTGCAATCAGTAGTTTAATACCTAAATAGCCTAAGTAGAGCGCACCAACTACTTTTAATAAGGTGAATAGCCATGGAAAAGCATGCAATAATGAGGCTGCCCCTAAAATGGTGCACACAATTAAAATCAGATCACCCGTAAATACACCGAAAGCAGCTGCATAGCCTGTGCGTATCCCAAAGCGTGAAGCCACTGACATGACATAGAGTGAGTTTGGGCCAGGCAAGAGCACAATTAAGGTTGTGCCAATTATAAAAGTGCTGAGGTCACTAATACCAAACACGCAAACTCACCTAAATAAAAACCGATGTTGCAGTATAACAACATCGGTTTTGTGGCTTAGTAAAAATTTTGGAATTTTACTGGGATAGGTTAAAGCTTAAGCTTTAATCTCTGCATCTAAGCCGAAAGACTGGCGTAATAGGGTGGCAAGTTGCTCACGCGCTTTAATAAAGCCATCAATGCCGCCTTGTAACAATTGGAACGCCATCAAATCTGCCTCAAGTTGCGCTTTGAATTGTTCCTTTTCAATTGCTGCCAGTGGTTCAGCTTGAACTTGAATGCCATTGGTCGATAACGCTGCAGCGACTTCTCGTTCATCAGCTTCAAGTTCTGCCAATAAATTTGGTGCAACGGTCAATAAATCACAACCAGCTAAAGCCAAAACCTGATCTATACTACGGAAACTCGCGCCCATAATTTCAGTTTGTACTTGATGCTGTTTATAGAATTGATAAATTTTCTTCACCGAAAGTACACCCGGATCTTTTTCAATAGGGTAGTACATGACATTTTCAGCTTTTTTATACCAATCTAAAATACGACCCACAAATGGTGAAATCAACGTCACTTTGGCATCTGCACAAGCATGTGCCTGATGTAAACCAAACAATAAGGTTAAATTGGTGTGAATGCCTTCGGCTTCCAACACTTTCGCCGCTTGAATGCCTTCCCATGTCGATGCAATCTTAATCAAAATGCGGTCTGAATGAACACCATAAGCTTGGTACAGTGCTAAAAGTTCTTTGGCTTTGGCAATGGTCGCATCAGTGTCATAAGACAAAGAAGCATCCACCTCAGTCGAAACACGACCTTCAATCAGCTTTAAAATTTCTACACCAAATTTGACCGTTAAAATATCAATGCTGCGCTCAACCAATAGATCATTTGTATAACCTTCAGCTTTGGCTTGCTCAAATGCAGCTTCAATCAACGCTTTATTTTCAGGTTGATTTGCAGCCGCCGTAATGAGTGATGGGTTGGTGGTCGCATCCAAAGGACGAAACTTTTCAATCGCAGCCAAGTCACTACTATCTGCAACAATGGTGGTTAAGTTTTTTAGTTGATTTAAGGCTGTCTGTGTCATTCGAGATCTAGTTCTTAGGTTATTGCTTATACATTCAGTTATATCACAAACAGCTTTTAACCCAAGTACCAAGTAAGAGGGTTTGTGGATTATTTACCAGTTTTTCTCAGATTTCGGACGTGATTAATCAAAAAATGAGCAGCAGCGCCCAATTGATGTTCTCGGCTCCAGACCAAATCGACAAAATATTCAAATTTTGGGGTGAAATCTAGCAGCTGTAAAATTTTTAATTCGTGTTGTAGTTCAGGATGTTCATTCAGCATTTCCAAGGGCAAGACACCCCAGCCTAAACCCTGCTTAATCATACTGCAGGCAGAATGATGATTATCGGTACGCCAATAGTGCTTAGAAAATAACAACTCGGGTTTAATCTGCCGATCACGGCTCGCCACTACAATTTGCCGATTTTGTAAAATCTGTTCAAAACTGACTTGATCAGATTCAGCCAGCGGTGAATGTCGGGCAGCGACAGGCACTAAAATTTCACGTTTTAATTCCACAAATTGTTCACTGCTTTGTAATTGTTCGCGTTCAAACATAAAGGCCAAGTCCGCTGCTTGAGTCATGAGTAAATGCAGTGCATCTTCTTGTGGCGCAGAGAAAATATTGATCTGCAATTCAGGAAATTGCTGTTCTAGTAACACAATATAATCTGTCCAGCGAGTGTGTAGTAATTCAGACACCACCACAATATTTAAGTGTGCTTCCAGCCCAGAACTGAGCGCAAAAGCATGTTGTTTCCATTGCTTCATTTCTATGAGCAGTTGTTTGCTTTTTTCGTAAAGACTCTGCGCTAGTGGGGTAGGCAAAGGTTCACGCCCAATCCGTTCAAACAGTTTTAGGTCTAAATCAATTTCTAAATTAGCAATGGACATACTAATTGCCGAAGGCACCTTGCCCAATTGGCGTGCAGCTGCAGAAAAAGAACCCGTTTCCATGACGGTGATAAAAATAATCAGCTGATCTTGATTGATATTCATGACAGAGGTTGGCTTTTATCTTTCAATATTATTGATGGATTCTAACTCGATTGGTCAATTAAATGAAAATAAAATAAGCGGGGAAGGATAAGTATTTGAGTAAGCAGATGTTGATTTCCAAAAGAAGATGGGTACATGCCCTGAGTTATGAAGTGATTTTATTGGTCATCATTGCTTTGGCATTAAGTTATGTGTTTGAAATGCCAATGCAAGTGACAGGTGGTCTAGGCATTGCGATGGCGGTGACATCGGTGCTGTGGAATATGTTTTTCAATCACTATTTTGAAAAGTTTGAAGCGCAACACCAGCTACACAGAACTTTTAAAATACGCGTTTTACACGCAATTGGTTTTGAAGGTGGCTTAATGCTCGCCACTATTCCCATGGTGGCGTATGCCTTAGAAATATCCCTGCTGCAGGCAATTTTGATTGATTTGCTGATGACGCTCAGCATTTTGCTCTATACCTTTATTTTTCAATATTGTTATGACCATATTGAAGCGAAACTGGGTTATGCCCCGCAACATTCAGTCAGATAAAGCGCTAGTAGCTAATTAAAAGTTGGCTGCTATAAATTTAGGGTTATAAAAAAGCCACCTGAATGAATCAAGTGGCTTTTATCTCTATCTAAATTAGAACTAGGCAGAATTATTTTTCAATAATTGCTGTTACACCTTGACCGCCTGCAGCACAAATTGACACCAATACACGACCAGAACCTTTTTGATTCAGAAGTTTGGCTGCAGTTGCAATAATACGACCACCTGTTGCTGCAAATGGGTGACCTGCCGCTAAAGATGAACCTTTAACGTTCAGTTTGCTGCGATCAATTGATCCTAAAGGTGCATCTAAACCTAAACGCTCTTTACAGAAGTTCGGATCTTCCCATGCTTTTAAGGTCGACAAGACTTGTGAAGCAAATGCTTCGTGAATTTCGTAATAGTCGAAGTCTTGTAAGGTTAAGCCAGCACGTTCAAGCATACGTGGGACAGCGTATGCAGGCGCCATCAACAAACCTTCTTTTTTACCTACAAAATCAACTGCGGCAGTTTCTTGGAAAGTCAAATATGCCAAGACTTCATGACCATTGGCTTTTGCCCATTCTTCAGAGGCAAGTAATACGCAAGATGCACCATCAGTCAGTGGGGTAGAGTTACCTGCAGTCATAGTGCGCGCGTCGCCTTTACCAAAAGCAGGTTTTAACTTCGCTAGTTTTTCTACAGTAGAATCTGCACGTAAGTTATTGTCACGTTCTAAACCTAAAAATGGCGTGATGAGATCATCAAAGAAACCTTCGTCATAGGCAGCTGCCATTTTTTGGTGAGATGAAGCTGCTAACTCATCCTGCGCTTCACGAGAGATGCCCCATTCCAACGTAGTAATGGCTTGGTGGTCGCCCATTGATAAACCTGTGCGTGGTTCACCGTTACGTGGCGCATCCATTAAATCTTTAATGTTGATTTTGGTTAATGCTTTTAAGCGGTCTTTACCTGTTTTTGCAATGTTCAATTCAAGCAATGCTTTACGCAAACCATCGCCAAATGCGATTGGCGCGTCAGAAGTCGTATCTACACCGCCTGCAACACCAACCTCGATTTGACCCAGTGCAATTTTATTCGCAACTAAAAAAGCAGCCTGCAAGCCAGTACCACATGCTTGTTGTATATCGTAAGCAGGTGTTTCAGGAGCAAGGGCAGTATTGAGTACGCACTCACGAGTCATGTTAAAGTCACGGCTGTGTTTGAGCACTGCACCTGCAACAACTTCACCCAAACGCTGACCTTGTAAGTTGAATCGTTCAACAAGACCATTTAATGCTGCTGTAAACATATCTGTATTAGATGCAGTAAAGTAAGCGCCATTAGAACGTGCGAATGGAATACGGTTACCACCGATAATAGCAACGCGGCGAACAGTGTTTTGGCTCATAATTTTATCCTGTTGAACAGAGGTATTGGTATTAGATGGTGCTTTTGTTTGCGTTGAAGCAGTTGTTTTAGCACGGCTAGTCGTGCGGGTACGTGTAGTTTTTGTCGTACTCGTGTTGGAACGGGTTGCAGTGTTGCTACTTTTGCTTGTACGTTTAGCAGTTGATGTATTTGACACAGAATCCGTTGCAGAATTTTCCACTGCTGGATTTTCTTGAGTTGTTTTGCTCATAAGGCTTTTCCAAGCATGTTAAGGGTCTACTTGATGCGTACATTAGCACAATAGTATGACAGCTGAATTGACTACAATGACATTGCAGAATGCATTCAGGTCAAGACATCTCATAATTAACTCAAGTATGATTTAGCACAAACGGGTAACGCTATTGAAATGTGGGCATTTGGCATCATATTGATGTTAAAAGATATCGTGTAATCCATCAAAAAATGAATTTATGAGAGATAATAATCATGACTGATCAATATCAAACATTTGCAAAATCTCCTATTGGTAAATTTGTCATTAAAAATTTGGGTTTACCATCCCCAACTTTTTTAGATCGTTTTGAGTCTGCAACACCAGTGGTAAAAGGTGCAGTACTTTTAGGTGCAGCCCCTGCAAGTGATTTGTCTGCATCAATTGCACAAGTTTTAGCTAATGTACATGCCAACAGTTATGCAGGTAACAATGCAGAATTGCAACAAGCTGCGGCAAAAGTGGGCTTAAATTTAGGTGCATTCAATCCAGGCGATAAAGAATCTAAATTTAAAGTGGTGGTGTTTGATGCTTCAGGTATTGAAAACTCTGAACAATTAAAAGCGCTTTATGAGTTCTTTAACCCAATCTCACGCCAAATTCAGGCTTCTGGTCGCGTGGTGGTGATTGGTACTACACCAGAAACTGCAGGCAGTGTGAAAAAAGCCATTGCACAACGCGCTTTGGAAGGTTTTGTAAAATCGGTAGGCAAAGAATTTAAAAAAGGCATTGCGGCTAACTTAATTTATGTCGATCAAGGTGCTGCAGCAAACTTAGAATCTACGTTACGTTTTGCAATTTCACCACGTTCTGCTTATGTGTCAGGTCAGGTGATTCGTGTGTCGAGTGCTGCAACTGTAGATGTAGATTGGGCAAAACCATTGGCAGGTAAAACTGCAGTGGTGACAGGTGCAAGCCGTGGTATTGGTGAAGCGATTGCGCATGTGTTGGCACGTGATGGTGCACACGTTATTTGCCTAGACGTTCCACAACAACAAGCAGATTTAGACCGTGTTGCTGCTGAAATTGGTGGTTCAACGCTAGCAATTGACATTACTGCTGCAGATGCAGGCGAGCAAATTAAAACAGCTGCCGCTGCACAAGGTGGTTTGGATATTATTGTGCATAATGCGGGGATTACCCGTGACAAAACTTTGGCAAATATGAAACCAGAGCTTTGGGATTTAGTCATTAACATCAACTTGTCTGCAATTGAGCGTGTGAACGATTACTTATTGGCAAATGATGGTTTAAATGCCAATGGTCGTATCGTTTGCGTATCTTCAATTTCAGGTATTGCAGGCAACTTGGGTCAAACCAACTATGCAGCATCTAAAGCTGGCGTGATTGGTGTCGTGAAATTTACCGCACCTGTTTTAAACAACGGGATCACGATTAATGCCGTTGCACCTGGCTTTATTGAAACGCAAATGACTGCTGCAATTCCTTTTGCCATTCGTGAAGCAGGTCGTCGTATGAACTCTATGAGTCAAGGTGGTTTACCTGTAGACGTTGCAGAAACCATTGCTTACTTTGCTTCATCGGCATCGACAGGTATTAATGGTAACGTGGTACGTGTTTGTGGTCAAAGCTTGTTAGGGGCTTAACACCTTCAAAGTTCTCTCCCTTGGTGAGGGGATTTAGGAGAGGGAGATAAGGGGATAGATTATTAACCCTTCTCTCTAGCTTTCTCCCAGCGGGAGAAAGAACTCCATTAAATAAATTAGAAAAACTTCTCAAAGGTTCAGTATGAATACTCGCCATTTTAGTCAACTTCCAAAACCCTATTTAGCCTATCCAAAAGTGATTCAGGGCTTAATTTTTAAAAAGCCAAAAGGTGAAAAAGTTCTGCCGCAAGTTGAATATGTGGTGGATTCATTCAAGGTCGATCAAAAGCACTTAAAAGCCTATAATGCAGTGACAGGTTTTAAAAATAACGGCTATATTCCTGCAATTTATTTGGCTGTATTGTCACAAAGTCTGCAAATGCACATGATGACCCAAGAAGCATTTCCATTTGCAATTTTGGGCTTGGTGCATATTCGCAACCAAGTCAAACAAAGCCGTAAAGTTGGATTGAATGAACAACTGACCTTGTCGTGTAAATTTGGTGAATTGCAACCACATGATAAAGGCGTACAGTTTGATTTTATTACCACTGTTAAAGTAGGCAATGAGGTGGTGATTGAAGGTTTAACCACGTATTTAGCACGTCAAAAAACCACCACTAAAGCAGCTGCAAAATCTGCAGAAAGCAAAGCGCCAAACTATGCCGTTCAAGCTGAATGGGATATTTCTGAAAATACGGGTCGCCGTTATGCCTTAACGTCTGGCGATTTTAACTTAATTCATATCCACGCGATTACTGCAAAAGCATTTGGCTTTAAACAAGCGATTGCGCACGGCATGTGGAGCAAAGCCAAAGCCTTATCGAGTTTGACTTTGCCAGATGCCTATGAAGCCGATGTCTGGTTTAAGTTACCTATGTATTTGCCATCTAAAGTTGAGTTTTTAACTGCAACGGACGCTAAAAATACAGATTTTTTAATTCGTAACAGTAAAAACCAAAAACCGCATGTGACAGGTGTTGTCACCGCGCTTTAATTCAGTGATCGAAAGCCCAGATTATTTAAATTTGGGCTTTTTATTTGCGCTAAACTTTTATTAACAAGAAAAACGAGATAAACAGGACGATGCAACATTTAAAGGATTATATTTTTGCTGAAACTGAAAATTATCGTGGATGGGTTGCGCCTGAATTTCATGATTTAGCGATGCAATTTAGCCGTTTGCAAAATGCACGTAGCCAACAGGGCGGGGCTGCTTTAGCGGTGTACTTTCAAGGTCAGAAAGTCGTCGATATTTACACAGGCAAAAAGTCGCCAGATGAAGACTGGCAAGCCGATACCTTATCTGTATGTTATTCCACAGGCAAAGGTGTATTAGCGACACTGGCACATATTTTGGTCAGTCAAGGACTGGTCGATTACGATACTCCCATTTATATATACTGGCCTGAATTCGCCCAAAATGGCAAAGCATTGATGACCTTAAGGCATGTGCTGAGTCATCAAAGTGGTTTATATGACATCCGTAATATCATTGCCGATGCGACTGAAATGGCAGATTGGTCGCACATGCTGGATGTGTTGGCTCAAGCCAAGCCACGTTTTGATGTAGCAAGTGAGGCAGCGTATCAACCTTTAACTTTTGGCTGGCTGGTCGGTGGGATTTTAGAAAAAGCTACAGGTCAAAAATTGGCTGAATTGATGCAGCAATACTTGGTTGAATCTTTGGCTTTGGATGGGGCGTATTTTGGTGTGCCTGCGTCTGAGCTTTCCCGTGTCGCACGACCATTTAAAACTGCTGTGACATCAGCGCAAACAGATGCATCATCTACAAATAAACAGACAGCTAAAGTTAAAAACCAAGCTAAATCGAGCAAACGTCCTGTATCAATATTCGATAAAGTCATTGCATGGAGTGGGCAAAATCCGCAAGACTTTCAGGATGGCATGATTCCCAAAGGCATGAAAAATTTTAGTTTTTTTAGTGATACAGGCTTACAAGCCGTGATTCCTGCTGCCAATGGTGTATTTACTGCCCAAAGTTTGGCACGTATTTATGCCATGTTGGCGCAGGGTGGATCATGGCAAGGTCAGCAATTGATTCAGCCTGAAGTTTTTCAGCAATTGAGCCAAGTACAATATGTACAGCGTGATCGGGTCATGCCTATCCCGATGCATTGGCGATTAGGCTATCACCGTGTATTAAGTTTGGGTAAGCGCTCTCACGGTTTTGGACACATGGGTTTTAATGGTTCAGGCGCGTGGTGTGATCCTGACCGTCAACTCAGTTTTGCCTATACCCATAATTTTGCTGCAGGTTCTTTAATTGGTGATTATCGACTTTGGGGACTGAGTCAGGAAGCCATTCGCTGTGCAGATCGGCAATTGCAAGGGCGTAAAGGCTGGTTTTAGGCGTGATTGTACGTTCACTCTTTGCCAAAAAAACAGTATGCTTAGACCTGTAAAAAGGAGCATTCATGTATCAGGTACTTGCGCGTAAATATCGTCCTCGTAATTTTAATGAATTGGTGGGACAAAACCATGTATCACGGGCATTGACCAGTGCTTTGGAACGTGGGCGTTTGCACCATGCTTATCTTTTTACGGGAACACGTGGTGTAGGTAAAACTACCATTGCGCGTATTTTGGCCAAATGCCTGAACTGTGAAACAGGCGTGACATCTACCCCATGTGAAGTGTGTCCGACCTGTACTGCGGTCAATGAAGGTCGTTTTATTGATTTAATCGAAATTGATGCGGCGTCACGTACTAAGGTTGAAGACACACGTGAGTTGCTCGATAACGTACCTTATGCACCGACTCAGGGACGTTTTAAGGTTTATCTGATTGACGAAGTGCACATGCTGTCTACGCATTCGTTCAATGCTTTGCTAAAAACTTTGGAAGAACCGCCTGAGCATGTGAAGTTTCTGTTTGCGACCACAGACCCACAAAAACTCCCTATTACTGTGATTTCGCGCTGTTTGCAATTTACTTTGCGTCCATTGCAGGTCGATGAAATTACCAGTCATTTAACGGATATTTTAGCCAAAGAACAGATTGTTGCAGAGCAAGATGCAATTTGGCAGATTGCTGAATCTGCGCAAGGTTCTTTGCGTGATGCGATGTCTTTGACAGACCAAGCCATTGCTTATGGTCAGGGTGAAATTCATCATCAAGATGTCAAAGACATGCTGGGCTTGATTGATCGCACCATTATCTATGATTTGATTTTAGCGATTCATCAAAACCAACAGCAGCGTGTGAGTCAGTTGTTATTACAATTTAGACAGCAAGCTTTAGATGTGTCTTTGGTGTTGGATCAGTTAATTTCGACACTGCATGAATTGGCAATCATGCAATATCTGCCAGATTTAAACCTAAAATACAGTGCTGAAATTAATCAAAAAATTCAGCAGCTTGCGGGTCTGATCTCTGCACAAGATTTACAGTTGTATTATCAAATTGCTTGTAAAGGACGCGCCGATTTACAAATTGCCGTAACCCAAGAACAAGGCTTTGAAATGTGTGTACTGCGTTTACTGGCATTTCGACCTTTGCAAGCCAATGAAGTGTTGGTTGCTGCGCCACAAAATACTGCACAAACAGCGGCTTCCCAGCCAGTTGCTCAAATGGAGCAAACTCCACAAGCTGTGGCAACTCAAAATACAGCACAAGCGGAACAGCATGTAACTGAATTAGATGCGGTTGCAACACCTGATCTTGATGGATTTGACTATGAGGATGACGATTATTCAGATCACACCACGACACAAACCAGTGTTGCAGAACCTTCTTCAGATGATTTTTTAGATGAGGATGAGCCTGAAGCTTTAACACATCAAGATCAACAGTCGATTCAAGCGCAACAACCGACTCCGCAAGCGCTACACTCAACAGCTGCGATTTCACCAGAATCTATGTCAGAACCTGCAGTGAATGAAGAAACTGCAATACAGGCTGAGGATAAGCAATCTGAATCTATCGTGTTTGATCCAAATGCAGATGCACAATTGTTTGGTTTAGATGAAGATGCCTCATCGGTAAGCACTACATCTGATGTGCAAAGTCATGATGATTTTTTACTGGAAAGTTTTGATGCCGTTGCACCGTTAGGTGATCTTGCTGCATCAGCCGAAACATCGCTAGTTTCATCTACACTACAATCGAATAATGCTTCACCGTCAATTACACAAAATGTAAGTAATGCAGAAACCGCTTTATTTGATTTAGCAGCGACTGAAGTCGAACCGAATGTTGCCAGTGCGACAGCACAACCGCAGCAAACCATAGCATCTAATGCCGATGATCAATTAATGCCGCAGGATATTCTGCGTTTACAGCCGCAAGTTTTAGAAGGTGAGTGGACTTTAGACAAGTGGGAATATTGGTTTAGACACAGCGAGTTGTCACCTGCCGTGCAAGAATTGGCGCAGCATGGCGTAATGACGGGGCAGATTAATGCTGAATCGGTTTTTCATATTCCTGAGCAATATCAGCAGTTATTGACTCAACTGCAACATGCTTTAGAAAGTGCTTTAAAAGAACAGTGGAGTAAAACTCTGTTTAAAGTGCAATATGAAAATGTGGATGACACGACACCGTACATTTTGCAGCAACAGCGCAAACAACGCGCTTATCAACGGGCTGAAAATTTATTGCATCAAGAACCGATTGTGAAAGATATTTTGCAAAACTTTGATGGCGAATTACATAACATTCAGTTGAAATAACCTGTTGTTAGCTTTTGTTTGCAGAATTTTAAGGCTGGGTCAAACCAGCCTTATTTTTTGCTAAGCGCAAGCTGAATCTGTGCTTTTATATGGCTGTAATGCTTCGCGGATGGAGTCAGGAATCGGGCAGTTTTGGCGTGTAATTCGATCTACAAATACATGCACCACTTGTCCTTGTGCAGCGGCAAGATTTTGATTGTTTTTAAAAATTGCCAAATCATAAATTAAGGATGAGTTTCCAATTTTTTGAATAGCAACACCTACTTCAATCATTTCAGGATAGGACAATTCCTGCAAAAAATGACAGGTGGAATTGACCACTAAACCAATACAGGGTGATCGTTTGGGTTCAAAGCCTGCTTTTTGCATCAGTAGGGCATTGGCTGCGCTGTCAAAATAGCTGTAATAAGTGACATTATTGACATGTCCATACATATCGTTGTCTGCCCAGCGAGTTTGGATGGGAAAGAAAAAAGCGTATTGCTCACGGGTTTTGGTGTCAGGTTTCACAAGTTTACCTATATTTTTATCGACGTGGTGTCATGCTTTAATGGGTGGAAATCATCCCAAATAAATGTAGAAAGTTAAATACAGAACGTTAAGCGTAAATGTTAGGCATAAATGGCTTGGTAAATCTGTAACGCATCCTGCATTTGCATTGCTCTCGGGTTGTTTTGCAATAAACGGCTTTGCAGCATCGCATCTTCTGCCAGTTGTGGCAGCATGTTTTCTGCTATGCCTAGGGCATTGAGTTTTAACACCAAGCCACTTTGATCTAAATGATTTTGTAAATGATCAATAAACAAATCACATAATCCATCTGTGCAGCCTTTACTGCGTGGGTCTAACCAACACATCAGTTCTGCATAATACTGTTTGGCTGCAGGCGCATTAAATTTTAAAACTTCGGTTAGTACCAATGCATTGCTATGCCCATGTGAAATATGGAAATGTCCGCCTAAAGGATAGGCAAGCGCATGTACCGCAGCCACAGGAGCATTGGCAAAGGCTTGTCCTGCCAGCATTGAACCAAACAGCATGTTTTGCCGTGCTTGCATATTGCTGCCATCTTCAAGCACTAATTTTAAGTTTTGATCAAGTAAACGCAGCGCATGTTTTGCCAGAAAATCTGAATACGCATTTTTTTTGATTTTAGAAGTATAGGCTTCAATGGCATGTACCATCGCATCTATACCTGTGGCTGCGGTAATCTGTGCAGGTAGATGACGGGTAAAATTGGCATCTAAAATGGCAACATCGGCATATAAAATAGGAGAAACAATGCCTGTTTTACTGGTTGCACCTGTGGTGACAATGGAAATAGGTGTGACTTCTGAACCTGTGCCTGCTGTAGTGGAAACTAGAATGAGCGGTAAACGTGGTGCTTTCGCATTGCCGACACCGTACAAGTCTGACAGTTGTTGAGTTTGTGCAGGATGACTCAGCACGGCAATAATTTTGGCGACATCCATCGCACTACCCCCACCAAAACCTAATACAACATCAATATTTTGCTGTTTGGCAAAATCAACTGCTTCTAACACAATCTGTTCTGCGGGGTCGGCTTGCACATTCGAGTAAATGGCATAGTCCAGTTGCAGTTGCTTTAAAATTTCTAAAATAGGTTGATGTAATTGTTGTTGTAAAATGCCAGCATCGGTGACCAATAACAAACGCTTATAATTTTTTTCGGTTAAAACCGTTTTTAGTTCAGAAATTGAACCCAATCCAGAAATAATGTTGCCAACTGTTTGAAATTGAAAATGCTGCATCGTCTTTATTCCTAATTTTTATACTTAATTCAACATTATTGTAGGGTCACGATATAGGATTCATATCATAAATAACTTAACATAAGACTCTTAAAAATAAAGTAGCTTTGAGGTTGTTTATGTCATCCAAAACGCCATATAAGGTGTTATGTGTTTGTTTGGGAAATATTTGCCGCTCTCCAACGGCAGAAATTGTACTTCGACATTTTTGTGATGAACAACAACTCAATGTGTTGGTAGATTCTGCTGGAACCAGTAATTATCATCCAGGCAAAGCCCCAGATTTACGCAGCCAAAAACATGCGTTCAAACGTGGTTATGACTTATCTACATTGCGCGCGCGTCAGTTACGTATACAAGACTTTGTCGAGTTTGATTTGATTTTGGCGATGGATTTTGAAAACTTAAGCAATATTCAATCTTTAATGCGCCGTGCTGAAGCTGAACTGGGCAGTTTGCGCGCTGAAATAGCCTTAATGAGCGAACACGATCCGCATTATACGCAGCAAGAATTACCCGATCCATATTATGGCGAAGCCGATGGTTTTGAGCGGGTGCTCGATCAATGCGAGTCGAGTAGTCGCGCATGGGTGAAAGTTTTACAACAACAATTTGAATTGAAGGTTTAAGTCATGCACATTCACTACAACATGCAACTCAAACCTTTCAATACGCTCAATTTAGATGCAACTGCGTCGCATTATGTCAAAATTGAAAATATTCAAGATGTACAGGATGCTTTGGCATTTGCCCAGAAAGAACAATTAAATGTGCTGATTTTATCGGGTGGTAGCAATATGTTATTGCCTGAACATATTCATGCCTTGGTCATGCACATGGATATTCAGGGCATCGAAAAATGCGCTGAAGATGATGCAAGTGTCACCCTAAAAGTTGGGGCAGGACAAGTCTGGCATGAGTTTGTGTTGTGGAGTACGGAACAAAAGTTATATGGTCTGCAAAATCTGGCTTTAATTCCAGGTTTGGTCGGCGCTTCACCTGTGCAAAATATTGGTGCTTATGGCGTTGAAGTCGGTGAGTTTATTGAATCTGTGCAGGTCTATGATCGTGAATGCCAACAATTCAGCTCAATTGTTGCTGCAGATTGTCAGTTTGCCTATCGACACAGTATTTTTAAAGATCATCCCAACCGTTACATCATTACCCATGTGACTTTTAAACTGTTAAAACAGGCTGCGTTAAAATTAAATTATGGCGACTTAAAAGCTGCTGTAGGCGATGAGCAAACTGCTGAAAATCTGCAGCAACAAGTCATTCAAATTCGCCAAAGTAAGCTGCCTAATCCTGCAGAATATCCAAATGTAGGTAGTTTCTTTAAAAATCCTGTGATTTCGACTCAGCAATTTGACCAAATTGCAGCACAATTTCCAAATTTACCCCATTACCCACAGCCGAATGCGCAAGTTAAAATTGCAGCAGGCTGGTTGATTGATCAAGCTGGCTGGAAGGGAAAACAACTGGGTGTGGTGGGTATGTTTCATAAACAAGCGTTGGTTTTAGTCAATTATGCCGATGCCACTTTGGCAGATGTGCAACACACCTATCGTGCTGTGCAGCAAGATGTTTTGAGTCGTTTTGGTATTTCACTAGAACCTGAACCTGTGTTATTTGATGAAACAGGTTTGATTAGTGCATATCAACCGGTAGGTTAAGTGAAGATGAAACAGAATCGTTGGATGCTCAGATTGGTACAAATTGCTGCCGTGCTCTTTGTATTGTTTGCAGCATTCATGATTTTTATTTATTCACCTTTTTATTCTACTTTGGTGGTCAAAACGCTGAACACTTTGGTGCCTGTAGAAGTGAATCAAGTGGCAGCAAAAAGTCAGCAAATGGCGGCTTTTAGTGATCAAGACAGTTTGGAGCCCGGTTCAGATTTATGGATTGCCCGACAAGCTTATTTGAAGCTGATGGAGCAAGAGATTCAATCTGAAAATTCGAAAAATTTAACTTTAATTCAGGCTCGTTATAAAGCCTTACAAGCGCTTATTTTAGAAGAACAAACGCAAAAAAAATTAGCATCTGAGCAAGAGTTGCCGCAAGTCCCATTGTTGGTGTCTAATGCAGCTTCTGAAGCAGTTGTAGAAGACCCATCCGAAAATGTAAAAGCCTTGCTCAATTTGGATAGTCATGAAAATCAGGTACTCATGGAACAATACTTGGAGTTTTTAAGCACTCATAAAATTGCCGAAACCGAAAGTGAGCCTGTAGATGAAGAAATCTTTAAAGATATTGCTTTAATTCAGCAACAAAATATTCCAAAAATACCTGCAAACTCTAAACCTTATGCGATTGTGGTTTTAGGTGGTGGCTTAACTTTAGATGATAATGGCAAAGATATTGTGGTCAATGACTACACACGTTTACGTTTAGAAACGACCCTAGCGGTGGTAAAACAATATCAATTGCCGATTGTACTGAGTGGTGTAGAAGCACCTTATATGCAGCGTTGGTTAAAAAAATATGATGTCGAAGCAAAATTATTAGAAGATCGCAGCATGAATACTTGTGAAAATTCACGTTTTAGTTCTTTATTATTACAAAAAAAAGGGGGGGCGCCGACAGTGATTTTGATTACAGACCGTTATCACATGCCACGCACCCGCCGTTTATTTGCTTTAAATGGAATTGAAACGATTCCTGTCGAAGCTCCAATGCCGACTCAACTGACCGCATGGCGTCCAAGTGAACAAAACTATGATCACAGCCGCCGTGCCAATTATGAAATGCTTGCCGCCATTCGGGATGTCTTGATTGGTTCTAGCGCATGTCGCGAGGTGCCATAATGCCTGATATTCCATTTTTAAACCCAAGCGTGTTGAAGCAATTAGATTTGCCAGTGCCGAGTAGGGAAACCACACCACAAATTCTACAACCTTTAAATTTGAATCGTGGTTTTGAACCGAGTGTTGAGTTACAAGCCTATCGACAGCTATATGGTTTTCATTTGTTGGACTGTGAACATTGGCAAGGCTATGTGCAAATGCCGTTGTTTAAATTGCATGTGCAAATTTTTCAACCCGATTTAAGCAAAACCAAATTTGATCAGGTGCAGGGCACGGTATTTCTACTGCATGGCTATTTGGAACATAGCGGGATTTATCAACCTATCGTCAAAGAATTATTAGAGCAGGGCTTTAGTGTTTTGACTTATGATTTGCCCGGACATGGATTGAGTGATGGTTATCCTGCCAACATCAAAAATTTTGATCATTATCAGCAAGTATTACATGCGGTTTATCAATATGTAAAAAATGCCGATCAATTGCCAAAACCGTGGTTGGGCATTGGGCAAAGTACAGGTGGTGCAATTTGGATGCATCACTTGTTGGAATTTGCTCAGCGCCGTGAAAATCCATTTGTAGAGCGTGTGTTGTTGTTATCGCCTTTGATTCGTCCTGCAAAATCGGCATGGTGGCATAACTCTGTTGGTTTGGGCATTATCCGTCGGATTAAGCGTGAAGTGCCGCGACATTTCCGACGCAATAATCATAATCCTGAATTTTTACGCTTTGTGCGTTTAAAAGACCCGCTGCAACCTAGAATGATGGGCATGGATTGGATTTTAGCCATGTCTAAATGGATGTTGGAGATGGAAGAACGTCCAGCTTGCCGTATTCCTGTTTGGTTGGCACAAGGGGCGCAAGATCAAACCGTAGATTGGCGCTACAACATTGAGTTTATTCGGCGTAAATTCCGCCTGCAAACCTTACTCATGTTAGAAGAAGGCTCGCATCAATTAATCAATGAACGTGCGGATATTCGTGCGGCTTTAACAGGGCTGATTCCTGCATTTTTACATGCACATAGCTCTAAGACTTATTATTAATTTATCAACCATCTTTTAAATACGGCTCTACATTTGCTTTGATGCTGTTCTCGGCATCAAAGCATATTTATGCTGCGCTGCTCATTAAAATGTGAAGCGATTTCTAAAATAAAATAGTACTTCACATTTATTTTTTATTTCATGCTCGAGTTTCATGTTTCAGTGCTATGCTCATGTTTATAAAATAAGCTAAATTTGAAAAACTCCTTAATTCTAGGGATAGTGTTTACATCAAAACGATTGATATATTTACAAACATAATCAAGGGGATGAATGATGGCAGAAATGGAAGCGATATTACCCGTACCGGTTTTAATTGTTGAAGATGAGCCTATTATTCAGTCACGTCTTAGAAAAATTTTGCATGATATTGGCTATCAAGATGACATGCTATTTTTCGTGAGTCATCTTAAAGCTGCAATGACGTGTATAGAAGATCATCCGATTGCTTTAGCTTTAGTCGATTTAGGCTTGCCCGATGGCAATGGTAAAGAACTAATCGAACAATTACATTTTAGAGATCCAAGCGCATTAATTTTGGTGATTTCTGCATGGAGCACCCAAGACAGCTTATTTTCTGCAATTCAAGCAGGTGCAACAGGCTATGTGCTTAAAGAACGTGATGATGCTGAAATTATTATCGCAATACGCAGCATTTTAAGAGGTGGTGCACCGATAGACCCATTTATCGCCCGTGAAATTTTATCGCAAATTTCACATCAAAAAGTACCCGTGCTGACCGAAGATTTATCAGATCGCGCCGATGCTCAAGCATTCAACTCACATTATGAACAGCTCACCAATCGTGAATTAGAAATTTTAAATCTGGTGGCGCAGGGCTTAAGTAACCGTGAAATTGCTGAGCAATTATTTGTGTCGCGTTATACCGTTGAAAGTCATATTAAACATATCTATCGGAAGTTGTCGGTCACTAAACGCACTAAGGCTGTCAGTACCGCTAGAACTTTAGGTCTTTTATGATTCAAAGGCTTTGGCAGTGTGGTTTGGGCGTGTTGTTATTGTTCTGTGCGTGGCAAAGCTATGCGCAGCAAGTGGTGTACCCAATTAATCAGTACTGCAATGTGCATGTACTTTCAATCAGCTCTGCCAAAACAGCATCACATAATAAAAAACCTGAAACGGGTTGGGAAAATGTTCAACTGCCCGACGTTTGGGATGATCGCTGGAAAAATTATAATGGTGGGGCGTGGTACAAAATAGAGTGGGAGTGGTTTTGTGAGCGTGATCATCGTTTAAATCAACCCATCGTTTTTGCACTGAATTTTTTAAATAGTGCAGGGGCAGTTTATCTGAATCAAGATTTACTTTGGGCAAGTCAACATTTAGAAGAGCCTTTGTCAAAAAACTGGAATATGCCACGTTACTGGATTTTACCTATTTCAGGCTTAAAACAAGGTAAAAATCAAATATTGGTCTATGTAAATGGATATGCATTTCAAAATGCGGGTATAGGAAAAATAAGTTTTAATAATGTGCATAACAATATTGAACAGCACCAGCAAAGTATATGGAATAAACGTACTTTATTTGAAATTAATGCGATTTTATCTGCCACTTTAGGCATTTTATGTTTGGTTATTTGGCTGTTTTTACGCCGTGATCAGAGTTTTGGTTGGTTCGCGTTGAGTTGCATGTTCTGGTTATTATTTATTTCTCATTTTTTAACCACAGAAACCTTTCCATACCCAAGTGTATTGGTGGCATCTCAAGCCAATTTAAGCTTTTTTATCCTCTATGTTTTAGCTTTTAGTCTGTATTTAATTAGGTTTGTCAATCAACGCTTGCCAATATTGGAAGAAAGTATTTTTATTCTGAGTTTAGCGGTAATCGTTTGTGTGTTTTTAACACCCTTAGATTATGTCAAACTGGTATTTGGGATTGTCTTTTTAAGTTATGCCAGCTTACTAGTCGTGGTTTATTTTTATTTGGCGTATTTAGCGTATAAATCCCCAAAAACAGAAGTATATCTGCTGCTATTTTGTTTAACCTTGATTGGCTTTTTTGCGGGTGTAGATGTATTTCGTTTAAGTAATGCGGCAACGGCAAGTTTATATCAGCCATTATCACCGTATACCTCGCCAGTAATTACTTTATTTATTGCGATTATTTTAGGCATACGCCTAAAAAGAAATATTCAAAAAATTGAGAAATTTAATCAAGATTTAGAGCTTAAAGTTTTTGAAGTCAGTGATGATTTAAAACGCAGTATGTCAGAAAAGCATTATTTAGAATTGGAAAATGTGCGTTTGCAAGAGCGGATTCATCTATCGCATGATTTGCATGATGGTTTGGGTGCATCTTTGGTACGTTCCATGATTATGGTCGACCAAAGCGAACAGAACATGAGTAATCAGCAGTTCTTATCTATGCTGAAATTACTGCGTGATGATTTACGTCAAATTATTGATAGTGGTTCTTCCATTGGTTCTAAAGTGCCTGAAAATCCTAAAATTTGGGTTGCGCCAGTACGTCATCGTTTTAGTCAATTGATGGATGAAATGGATATTCATTCCAAGTGGGATTTTCCAAATGAATGGGTGATTGAGCCGAATTCGTTACAGTGCTTAACTTTGATGCGGGTATTAGAAGAAAGTTTAACCAATGTGATTAAACACAGCCAAGCCAAGCATGTATCCGTCAGTATGCAATTTGTACCGCCTAAGCAATTGGTACTTAAAATTCAGGATGATGGTGTAGGTTTTGAAGCCAATAGCGTGCTTGAACATGGCATGAGTATTGGGATGCGCAGTATGAAAATGCGTTTAGAACGGGTTGGAGGGCAATTAAAATTAAATTCGACACCTGGCTATACGTTAATTCAGGCAGTTTTAACTTTAGATCCCGCTTATCTAAATTCCCCAAGATGAATTGATCATCTTGAGGGGGCTGAAACGAATATTTTAAGCGTCTTCAGCAGGTAACAACATTAAAATGGATTCATTGAGCAGTTGTACCAAATCTTCCAAAATATTTGCGTCGTAAAGGTTTTCATCGAGCAGCACGCGTTCACCATTGGCAATTTTTTGCAGCGTAGGGATAGATGCTTCTGCGACACAAATCGCTTCACCATTCGCCCAAAATAAAACTTCATCTAGCTGATTTGCATAAAGTAGGCGAGAGGCGGGTTCCAACATGATTTGATAACCCTGATCTAGCGCATCTTCTAAATCGCCTACACCTATTTCATCTACTTCAGGAATATTTTCAGGATATTTCGGTTCAGACATTAAGCTTAAAATCGCATCATCCAACACCGATGAGTTTTGTAAACGCGCCCACAATTCTGCTTTCAGATAATCCAATTCTGTCGCAGTCATTTCGCCAATTTGGGTACTTTTTTTACGAACAAGGTCTTGTAGTGGCGTGCGTAACATTTCATCGGCAGAGAATTTATCGCTCACTCGATCCATCATTTCACTAATATTCGGCATGCGGAAACCGAACGAGAACGTCAGACAATCATCTTCCGCCACGCCATAATGTGCCAAACCCGGTGGCACATAGAGTAAATCGCCAGGTGCAAGAACTTCATCAAAATTGACCTGCATTTCAGGCAATAATTTTAACGGTTGTCCTGCGACAAATTCAGTTTCAGCATCACACATTTGCCCAAGTTGCCAACGACGATATCCATAGCCTTGTAGCAAAAACACATCGTAGAAATCAAAATGCTGACCTACAGAGCCGCCTTTAGGGGCATAAGACACCATTATGTCATCACGTCGCCATTGCGGAATAAAAGGAAATTTTTTCCAAAGTTCAGCGAGATCAAAAGAGTAATGATCAACGGCTTGTACCAATAGCGTCCACAACTTTGGCATTTTTTGAAAATCAGCCTTAATGAGCGGTGATGATTTCACAGTCCATTGATTTGGATCACGATCTTTTTGTTTGATTAAACGGGCAGTCACATCTTCTTCGAGAGCCAGTTCCATCACGTCACTAGGTTCAAGTAGGTTGGCAATTTCTGGGAGTGCATTGCGTACCAAAAGTGGTTTTTTTTGCCAATATTCACTTAGGAATTGTTCTGCGGTAATTCCGCCCAAAACATCTAAAGGTTGCGACATAAAATAGCCTAAGCAAGTTTTATCAATAATCTCAATATTGTCTGATTTGTCGCTGCAAAGGGCAAGGTGATTTATAGTCTTTATAAATATTCACGGCTGTTAAATTACACAGTTTTAAACTTAAGGAACCTGAATATTCAGCATTCTTAACATGCGGCATAACTGAATCATCGGCAGACCCATCAAGGTAGTTTGGTCATTGCCTTGCATGGCTTCAAACAGACTAATACCTAAACCTTCGCACATAAAACTACCTGCACAGTGTAGCGGTTGTTCCTTTGCAACATATCGTGCAATTTCATTGTCAGTTAAGCTGCGGAATTTAACTGTGTAGTGTTCTACAACCGTTTGTTCAAAGCCTGTAGATTGCTGCTGCACACTCAGCGCAGTGCTGAAATAAACCGTTTGACCTGAATTGGCTTGTAATTGTTGTATAGCTTTTTCTGAAGTGAGCGGTTTACCTATAAAAATATCTGGCTGCTGTTCACGCCATGCCACTTGATCTGAACCAATCACAATTGCATCAGGATATTGCTGCGCAATACAGTGTGCTTTTTCAAAAGCCAAGCGTCGCGCCAAATTATCTGCATGCAATTCACCCTGTGCAGATTCATCAATATCAGGTGAAATTGACTTATACGCCAAATGCAGACGATTCATCAATTGCTGACGAGTTTGACTGCCAGACGCTAAAATAATTTCAGGATGTTGCATCAGATCATCACACCGCATAATCCATCAAAATATCTAAAGGCACATAAGACAATACTGACTGATGACAGGCTTGAATTTTAATTGGTGGTGCTTGACCTGCCTGATAGGCTTCAACCCAACGGGTGACGCAAATACACCAGAAATCACCCGGTTGTAAGCCGTTAAAACCAACTTCTGGTACTGGCGTGATTAAATCATTGCCAATTTTTTGCGAGAAATTTAAAAAATCAGAGGTCATTTGTGCACAAACGGTGTGCTGACCTAAATCGGTTGGGGCGGTATGACAAAAACCGTTACGAAAATATCCAGTAATAGGATCAAAGCAACAACTGGCGAGAGATTCGCCCAAAACATTTAAACGATTGATATTTGGATCAGGATGAATAGACATAAGTGCGAGAAAGATGGTGGCTTTTCTCTATCATAATCAAAACTTTTGCTTTAAACAGCAATTCTACAAAAGTTGCTAACCTTTTTCTGCATAATCATTTAAAATCGTGGCGTTTTGATATCAATAAAGTGAGCTATACATGAACTTTCAGCGTATGACTGACCTCGATTTAGCAGGTAAGCGTGTCCTTATTCGTGAAGATTTAAACGTACCTGTTAAAAATGGTGTGATCACCAGCGATGCACGTTTACGTGCGGCATTGCCAACGATTCAAGCTGCTGTTGCCAAAGGTGCAGCAGTGATGGTGTATTCTCACTTAGGTCGTCCTGTTGAAGGTGAGCCAAAAGCTGAACAATCTTTAGCACCTGTAGCTGCGTATTTAACCCAAGCATTAGGTCAAGATGTTCAACTGATCACTGACTATTTAGATGGTGTAGACGTTGCTCCTGGTCAAGTCGTTTTATTGGAAAACTGCCGTTTTAACCACGGTGAAAAGAAAAACAACCCAGAACTTGCCGCTAAATATGCAGCATTGTGTGATGTATTTGTGATGGATGCATTTGGTACCGCGCACCGTGCAGAAGCCTCTACTGAAGGCGTTGCACGTTTAGCACCAGTGGCAGCAGCAGGCCCATTATTGGCTGCGGAATTAGATGCTTTGGGTCGTGCCTTAAAAACACCTGAAAAACCAATGGTGGCGATTGTTGCAGGTTCTAAAGTATCGACTAAGTTAGATGTATTGACTTCATTGTCTGATATTTGCGATCAATTAATTGTAGGCGGTGGTATTGCCAATACTTTCCTTGCTGCAGCAGGCTATAACGTGGGCAAATCATTATGTGAAAATGATTTGATTGACACTGCCAAAGCAATTGCCGCAAAAGTTTCTGTACCACTGCCAACCGATGTTGTAGTTGCAGATGCCGCTGAAATTAATTTTGAAGATTTCTTGGGTTCATTGGCAGCAGCGAAAGCAACTGTGAAAAAAGTTGAAGATGTTGCAGACAACGATATGATTTTAGACGTAGGCCCAGAAACTGCAAAAGCATTTGCTGAAATTTTAAAAACTTCAAAAACAATTCTTTGGAATGGCCCAGTGGGTGTATTTGAAGTTGATCAATTTGGTGAAGGTACGAAAGCACTTTCATTGGCGATTGCAGAATCTGCAGGTTTCTCTATTGCAGGCGGTGGTGACACTTTAGCTGCAATTGACAAGTATGAAGTTGCAGACAAAATCGGCTATATCTCTACAGGTGGAGGTGCATTCCTTGAATTTGTAGAAGGTAAAACCTTACCTGCAGTTGCGGTATTATTAGAACGCGCTTAAATCTAGAAAATTTATCAATAATTTTTAAAAAGGTTGACTTCGGTCAACTTTTTTATATTTATGTCATGCCGTAGTCATCAAAATGTCATAAATATGCAATAAACTGTAGTAAATGAATGACCTAACTGTAGGAAATGACGATGATTCAAAAACTAACACTTGCTGCTTTAATTGCTGCATCTTTAGCCTTGACTGCTTGTGCAAAAAAAGAAAGCGCACCTGCGACTGAAACTGATGCATCTTCTGCAGTTGTAGATAACGCTCAAGTTACACCAGAACAACAAGCTGCAATCGACGCAATTGACCAACCAATCTTGGATGAAGGCAACACCGATATTCCTGAAGACGTTGCAAATGCACCTGCTGACGTTGCGACTGCAGACACAGAAGTTGCTGCTTCTGAAGCGCAATAAGTGCTGAAAAACGACAAATTGTAGTAATTTGTTTAAAAGTCCCTGCTTTTGCAGGGACTTTTTTTTGAAAAAGGCGATTTGTTGCTGAATTGAAACAAATCACAGGGTAGAATAACCAACATTATTTGGGAGGATATTATGGCTCTTATTTCATTGCGCCAGCTCTTGGATCATGCCGGTGAACATGCTTACGGCGTTCCAGCGTTTAACGTCAACAACTTAGAACAAATGCGCGCAATTATGTTAGCCGCAGATGCAACCAATTCACCTGTAATTGTTCAAGCTTCGGCAGGTGCGCGTAAATATGCAGGTGCGCCATTCTTGCGTCACCTGATTTTGGCTGCAATTGAAGAGTGGCCACATATTCCAGTGGTTATGCACCAAGACCATGGTACAAGCCCTGATGTATGTCAGCGTTCGATCCAACTAGGCTTTTCATCAGTAATGATGGATGGTTCTTTGGGTGAAGATGGTAAAACACCAACGTCGTATGAATACAACGTCGAAGTGACGCGTCGTACTGTGCAAATGGCGCATGCGTGTGGTGTATCGGTTGAAGGTGAGATTGGCTGTTTAGGTAGTCTTGAAACAGGTATGGCAGGTGAAGAAGATGGCGTGGGCGCAGAAGGCGTACTTGACCACTCTCAATTGTTAACATCTGTTGAAGAAGCACGTAGCTTCGTTGCAGATACTAATGTGGATGCTTTAGCGATTGCTGTTGGTACTTCGCACGGTGCATACAAGTTTACTCGTCCACCTACAGGCGATATTCTTGCAATTGACCGTATTAAAGAAATTCATGCTGCGTTGCCAAATACACACCTTGTAATGCACGGCTCTAGCTCTGTACCACAAGAATGGTTGGCGGTGATTAACCAATACGGCGGTGACATCAAAGAAACTTATGGTGTACCTGTTGAGCAATTGGTTGAAGCAATTAAGCATGGTGTGCGTAAAATCAACATCGATACAGATTTACGTTTAGCTTCTACTGGTGCAATGCGCCGTATGATGGCAGAACAACCAAGCGAATTTGACCCACGTAAATTCTTCGCAAAAACTGTAGATGCAATGAAACAAATTTGTATAGACCGTTATGAAGCATTTGGTACTGCAGGTAATGCAGACAAAATTCGCCCAATTTCTTTAGAGAAAATGGTTGAACGTTACAAATAATTCTTAATTTAATTAAGAACTCGAAAGCCCACAGTCCTTGTGGGCTTTTTACTGATGAGTCCACAATTTCCAATCAAGAACAAAAACAATCCTCGAGCGTGTCATGGAACTGATTGTAGCCGCAGCCTTTTGTAGTGTACTGGTCTCTATTTTATTAAAAGTCTGCAAAACGCAGGGTTTTAACCCCATGCAGATGATTACATGGAATTATGTCAGTGCCAGTGTGTTGTGTTTTTACTGGTTTAAACCCAACTTGGGCACGATCTCAATCCAACATACGCCGTGGTGGCTCATTATTAGTTTGGGTGTGTTGTTGCCCAGTGTCTTTTTAGCATTAGCAAAATCGTTGGACAGCGCAGGTATTTTAAAAACTGAAATTGCACAGCGTTTGTCAGTGGTTTTGTCTTTAGCAGCCGCTTATTTTATTTTTCAGGAAAATTTTAGCCAACTGAAAATTGTGGGAATCGCGCTTGGGATTATCGCGGTCTTATGCATTTTGTATTCGCATCGTGCTGCAGTGCAGTCTGCTAAAGCGCAACAAGGCATCTTATATTTGAGCTGTGTTTGGTTGGGTTATGCACTGATTGATGTTTTGCTTAAATACACCACAGGTTTAGGACTGCAATTTGCAGTTGCACTGAATTTGATGTTTGTATGTGCTTTTGTTTTGGCGATGGCTTATATCTTAATCCGCGATAAAAGCATGGGCAGTATGCAAAATATCAGTGCAGGTTTAATTTTGGGTGCACTGAATTTTGCCAATATTGCCTTGTATGTCAAAGCTCACATGCTGCTCAAAGACAGCCCTGCAGTGGTATTTGCAGGGATGAATATTTTAGTGGTGCTATTTGGCGTGATCAGTGGTGTATTGTTCTTTAAAGAAAAGCTGAAAAGCACGACCACTATTGGGCTAGGCTTGGCATTGCTTAGTGTGCTTTGCCTCGCTTATGCCATGACGGTTTAAGATAACTCGACATAAAGCGAAAAGGATGTCGCAATAAATCTGCAGTTTCTGCAAGACCATGCAGCATTGTGGTTCTATCGCAGATCGGGCAGCGCAGGGTTGGATAGCTTGGTTTGGCTTGATATAAATACAGTTTTTTACAACGTCGGCATTCTAGTTTTAGCGGCATTAAATTGAGCATCATACACCTCATTTTTATTTTTGATAGAGATTGAGTACAGATTGCAAATATAGATAAAGCAAAATTCAGACCAAAAAATAGGGACAAATTTTGTCCCTAGTGTTATCGCATGTTTGTTTTACAGTTGCGTGAAAATCTCACGTTTATCAAGGCGTGATTTTGGCAGTTTGGCATTAAAATCTTGTTCACTACGATAGCCTAAACACAATAAAACCGAAGGAATCAGTCCTTGCTCAGTTAGTTGCAGTTCTTGAGTTAAAATTGCTTCATCAAAACCACCAATTGGCGTTGCGTCAATTCCTTCAATGCCTGCAGCCAAAAGCATTTGTCCGAGTGCAATAAAGGTTTGATTTTCTGCCCAACGCTGAATATCGCCTTTTTCATTGCGGTAGTAATCGACATAACCTGTGCGGCTGTCTTTCTGACCTTGTTTAGCGGCTTCATCTTTAAAGCGTCCACTAGCAGCATCCTGATTAAGCAGGTTTTCTAAATGTAATTCGCTAATGTCAGCTTTGGTGCAAAATAAAATGGTATGCGAAGCATCTAAAACTTTAGGGGCGTTATAGGCGTACTTTCCAACTAAAGCTTTAGCAATACGTTGTTTGGCTTCAGGGCGATCTGCAATAAAAAAATGCCACGGCTGAATATTAATGGAAGATGGTGCTAAACGCAGAATTTCTAATAAACGCTCAAATTGTTCTGCAGGAATAGTGCGACTCGCATCATAGGCTTTGGTCGTATAACGAGTTTGTGCAACGTTGAGCAAATCCATGAATCATCTCCATTTAAAGACTATATTTGGGGCAGGTGTGCGCCAAAAGCTTAACATGCCTCGCTATGCTAACGGAATGAATCCATGTGCTATTTATGCGGTTAAGATGAGATGAGCACGACATAAACATCTTTAAACTTAGTGTTAAATTCAATCATGCAAGACGTTTTCACTATTGGTTGTTTATAGCAAATAGGCGTTAAATATAAACTTGAGCATGGTGCATCCCAAAGGTGTATGGATGGAATATATCAATTATTTTAAGCGTAAATTAAAAACTCAGCAGCAAATTGGCTTATGGGTAGGTTTAGCAGATGCGTATGGTACTGAAATTGCTGCCAATGCAGGCTATGACTGGCTTTTAATTGATGGGGAACATGCACCGAGTGATTTAAGAACCACTTTGTCACAATTACAAAGTATTGCGGCTTATCCCTCTCAAGCGGTGGTGCGCCCGCCGATTGGCAGTGTGCAACTCATTAAACAACTGTTGGATATTGGCGTACAAACTTTGCTGATTCCTATGGTTGAAAGCGTTGAACACGCTGAGTTGATGGTCAAAGCGGTACGTTATCCACCTGAAGGTATTCGCGGCGTAGGCGCAGCTTTAGCACGTGCAACTCGCTGGAACAGTATTCCAAATTATTACGCGACAGCGCATGAAAATATTTGTTTGCTCATTCAAATTGAATCGGTCACAGGTTTAGAAAATCTGGATGCTATTTTACAAGTCGATGGGATTGATGGGGTGTTTATTGGTGCGGTGGATTTATCTGCCACGATGGGTTATGAAGGCAATCCGAACCATCCAGAAGTACAAGCCGCTGTGGTCGATGCGATTCAACGGATTCGTGCAGCAGGCAAAGCAGCAGGGATTTTATCGACCCAACATGAAGTGACACAAAAGTATTTGGATTTAGGCACAGAATTTGTGGCAGTTGGGGTAGATACCAGTGTGTTGATGACTTCGCTGCGTGAGTTGTTGGCTAAATATAAAGCTGATGCCGAAGTGATTAAAACGGAAGGTGGGTATTAATCTGCTAGCTGAAGAGATTTTGGCTAAAGAGGTTTTAGTTAGCTATGTTTAGCTAAGTACCTTTAGTGTTGTATCTATTATTTTTATGTAAAGATGTTGCGCTTAATAGTTCCAATGACTCAGTTGCCAAGTTGCTAAGACTTGATTTGGTTCAACTACTAAAATTTGTGCAGCATCTGTGCGCCAATCGCCTAATACAATTCTAGGTTTGCCGTGTTCATTGTGAATATTTGGACGATGCGTATGCCCATGAATTAACACATCTGCATGCTGCAAGGCTTGTGACACAGCATCTGCATTTACGTCCATGACGTCATAACTTTTGACTTGATTGGCTTGCTGACTTTTTTTGCGGAAACCTTGTGCAAGTTTTTGCCGAAAAGCCAAAGGTGTTTTCTTTAAAATCCCTAAAATGATGGGATTGCGAATGATTTTACGGAATTTTTGATAGGACACATCATCGGTACACAGTGCATCGCCATGTTCTAAACGTACCTGTTGAGAACCAATATGCAGCGTGTACACATCGGGCAGGAGTTGTCCTGAAAACTGATCTAAAAATTTCTGACCCAAAGCGAAATCACGATTGCCGACAATAAAGTAAATTTGATTACCTGCTTGGCTAAATTGCTTTAAACGTGCAACAACTTCATCGAGCCACGCTGCGGTGTAATCATCGCCAATCCATGCATTAAACCAGTCGCCTAAAATATACAGTTGGGTGTTTTTATTTTGATAAGCGTCTAGCAAATCTAAAAACCCCCGAACAAGTCGAGGGTGATTTGGTGACAAGTGTAAATCTGCGATAAACAGATAGGTCACGAATTATTCCTTGGAATCTCCCGAAATCCCTCTTTTAAAAGAGGGATTTCTCCTCCCTAAACGAATTTTAAAGCAGTACTTTAAAATGATGTGCGTAAGCGAGGTCGGGTAAGATTCTTATTCAGCAATGATTTTTGCAGATTCAATCACCACATTTTCTAGTGGAACATCTGCGTGATAACCACGGTTGCCAGTACGCACGCCTTTAATTGCATCTACAACGTCCATACCTTCAACAACTTTACCAAACACGGCATAACCCCAACCTTGTGCAGTTTTGCCTGTGTGGTTTAAGAAAGAGTTATTTTTTACGTTAATGAAGAACTGTGCAGAAGCAGAGTGAGGTGCTTGGGTACGAGCCATTGCAATTGTACCAACATCGTTGCTTAAGCCGTTGTCAGCTTCGTTTTCAATCGCATCACGTGTTGCTTTTTCTTTGAAGTTTTCATCCATGCCACCGCCTTGGATCATGAAACCATCAATAACACGGTGGAAAATTACGCCGTCATAAAAACCATCACGAACGTATTCTAAGAAGTTAGCAACTGTAATTGGTGCTTTTTCAGCGTTCAATTCTAAAACAATACGACCTTTATTGGTGTTTAATTCGACTTGAGGAAAACTCATTGTGTAATCTCCTAAACATGGACACGAATGCCATGGGTTTTTTGGTTGAGAGAAGCATAAGCAAACTGTAAACTACAAGGCAAGTAAAAACGTTATTTTCTTTGTTAAAAACAAGGAAAAGCGTTCTAATGGGTGATGTATGCTTCACTACTGAAGTTTCTGTAACCTAGTTTATCCAATTTTATTTTAGAAGTGATTTTATTGCTATGAAGCCAAATGATGTTGTTGCATCTCTGCCAAACACCCCGACACCAAGTTCAAATGCCTCTGTCGATGCTGTGCAGCAAGAACAACAGCCGGGCTTAGACTTTATACGTCAAGTCATTACCGATGATATTGCGGCGGGTCGCACTCAGCAGGTGGTGACACGTTTTCCACCTGAGCCGAATGGTTATTTGCATATTGGTCACGTGAAAGCAATTTGCTTGAACTTTGGCATCGCACAAGAATATCAAGGGGTGTGTAACTTACGTTTTGATGACACCAACCCAGATGCAGAAGAACAAGAATATGTTGATGGTATTGCCAATGACGTGAAATGGCTGGGTTTTGAGTGGAATGGCGAACCACGCTATGCATCAAGCTATTTCGATCAATTATATACATGGGCAATTCAGCTGATCGAACAAGGCGATGCTTATGTCGATTTGCAAACCCCTGATGAGATTAAGCTCAATCGTGGTTCTTTTGTAGAGCCGGGTAAAAATTCGCCATATCGTGATACGCCAGTAGCAGAAAACTTGGCTTTATTTGAAAAAATGCGCAATGGTGAATTAGGCGAAGGTCAGGCAGTACTCCGTGCCAAAATTGATATGGCTTCACCAAACGTACACATGCGTGATCCGATTTTGTATCGTGTTTTACATTCATCGCATCACCAAACGGGCGATAAATGGAAAATGTACCCAATGTATGATTATGCGCATCCATTATCAGATGCCATTGAAGGCATTACTCATTCACTATGTACTTTAGAATTCCAAGACCATCGTCCATTCTATGATTGGGTGGTGGAAAAGGTGAAATCCGAGGCTGTGCCGCGTCAGTATGAATCTAGCCGTTTGAATATTGATTACACCATCACATCTAAGCGTAAATTGCGTAAATTGGTTGAAGGCGGTTTTGTGAATGGTTGGGATGACCCACGTATGCCAACAGTGGTAGGTATGCGTCGTCGTGGCTTTACACCAGAAGGTTTGCGTGATTTCTGTAAGCGTGTAGGTGTGTCAAAGTCGGATGGTATTGTGGATGTGGCAATGCTTGAATATTGCATCCGTCAATCTTTAGAAAATACTGCAGCGCGTGGCATGGCGGTGTTGAATCCACTTAAAGTGACTTTGACCAATTTGCCTGAAGCACTGGATTTAGTCCATGCACGTCATCCAAATGTAGATATGGGCGAGCGTAGCATTCCACTGACTTCTGAAATTTATATTGACCGTAAAGACTTTGAAGAAGTGCCGCCTAAAGGTTTCAAGCGTTTAGTGCCAGAAGGTGAGGTGCGTCTACGCCATGCTTATGTAATCAAGTGTGATGAAGTGATTAAAGATGCTAACGGCGAAGTCATTGAGCTGAAATGTTCAATTGACCCTGAAACTTTGGGCAAAAACCCAGAAGGTCGTAAAGTCAAAGGCGTGATTCACTGGGTATCTGCAAGTAAAGGCGTTGCGGCAGAAGTTCGTTTATATGATCGCTTATTTACTGAGTCTGATCCAGAAGTGGGTGATGATTTCTTGGCGAATTTAAACCCCGAATCGTTGACTGTGGTACAAGCCATTGTTGAACCTGCATTGGCAACAGCACAACCAGAAGATCGTTTCCAATTTGAACGTGAAGGTTATTTTGTTGCAGATCAGTATGATCACAGTGCGGAAAAACCAGTGTTTAACCGCATTTTAGACTTAAAAGACAGCTTCAAACCTGGCAAGTAACACCTTATTTAAGTTTTAGCTTGCAACTTGAAAGCCCAACTTGATCAATTCAGGTTGGGCTTTTGGTTTTATCTATTTGAGGTTTATAGAATATTTTGTGAGATATACAGTGTCGCTAAAATGACTGCGATTAGCGGTTTTTATGCTGTTCCTGCTTCATCAGGATTTGCGGTAACTGCATTTTGGCTTTATCGCGTAGTTTCTTCTTAATATAGAGCACTAAAGCAAAGCAAGTGGTGGTCAGGGTCAGCATCATACTGTTCATATAACTCATCAATGAACTGACATAACCAATGGTGGTTAAACGATCCATCATCTTAAATACTTGCGGGCTGCTTTCCACACCTGTAATTGCCCAAGTGCATAAATGTTCACAGTTATTCATAATCAGATGATAATTGTTTTCATGCATTCTGGAGCGCATACGGCGTACCACTTTGCGGCCTTTATACTTGGGCGCATGATACGACTGCACAATAATATTTTTGCCGTGACTAAACTTTTCAATACTGGTCATTTCAATCGGGTGTTTTTTAAAAAGATGTGCAAAACCCGAATAGTGAATCACGCGACCACGCCCGGCATAGATACCATGATGGCTATAGCCGAAGTGTTTCACAATTAAATGTGCCCCTAAAGGAAATCGTGTTTTCTGCTTGAGCATCGTACGCTTGACCAATAAAGTAACATGAGTAGAGAAAAGAAATCAGGTTTTATAGTGTACTGCGTCTGAAGCAAATATGCGATAACCCATTCAGTTATATGCACAATTTGTAACATAGCAGGTATGGAGATGATAATGTTTTGTTCTCGGTGGAAGTGCTTATTGCTCTGTTATTTATTCTGCACGCCTACTGCACAAGCGGAAATTCGCGCATGGACGGTTAACAACAGTAAAATCAATGCAGATGTGGTGGAAGTGACACAGTTGTCACAGTTAGGCTTATATCTGAAAGATCGGCAAGGGAAACCATATCTGCAAATTTCACAACTACAAAAAAATCTACAGTCTTGTGAAAACATGCAATTTGCCATGAATGCAGGCATGTTTCATCCAGATTATTCGCCTGTGGGTTTGTATGTGGAACAAGGACGACAACTTAAAAAGCTGAACCGACAGCAACAGGGATGGGGGAATTTTTTAATTCAGCCCAATGGTGTACTGGCGTGGAATCATCAACGGGTGTTTTTAGGAACAACCCAACAATATGCCAATCAAGCGTTCAAAGCGCAGTATGCGACACAGTCTGGCCCAATGTTAGTTATTAATCGCCAGTTAAATTCACGTTTTTTGGCAGACAGTACTTCTTATAAAATTAGAAATGGGGTTGGGTTAAAAGACCAAAGCCTGTACTTTGTGATTAGCAAGACGCCCGTAACTTTTCATCAATTTGCCACCTTTTTTAAAGATGAGCTGCAAACGCCAAATGCCTTGTATTTAGATGGTTCGATTTCTACAGCGTATATTCCGCAATTACAACGTCATACTCATCCACATCGCAATTTAGGTCCAATTTTAGCTTATATAGATCATCAAGGCTGTAAACCCTAACATTGGAATTTGGTTTTGGCTTGGCTGAATTTATTGTCCAATAAAACCTAAGGCTGTGCCTTGCATCCTGCAGATTTTGACTGCTTCTTCGCTTTTCATTTGTTTGACTTCATTTTCAAATTGCTTTTTTTGTTGTTTAAGTTGCTCATCTGAAATACCCATGTTTTTAGCAAAACTTTCCATTTTCTCCCAAGTTTCGGCACATTCTTTCGGCATTGGGCTACAGGCTGTTAAACTTAGGCTGAGTAGGGCAAGACAGCTAAGGCTAGTTTTTTTCATTGTCATTTTCTCTGTTTGAATAATTCGAATTTATTGGTGTAATGATTATGTGTAGAAATATTAGCGCATGATTATGAAGATATGATTGACTGCGTTTGAAAAGATTAGCGTTTTTGTGCAAGTTCAAGCACGTGTCGCGATTTATAAAATTTATCGTTCTAATATATATGCAGCCATTAAAAAAGGCACTTAGTTCAACTAAATGCCTTTTTTATCATATTCCATTACTGGAATGGTAGATGCTGGAGTTCATTCAACTCTTTGCGGCTATAACCTCGCGAAGCGAGAACCTTCTTAATCCCGATAATGACATCTTCATCTGTGGCTTTGGTTAAAGCTTCGAGAAGTTGTTCATTTGTCTTGCAAGAGCAATCATTTTCAACACAAGCAATTTGATTTTTATGCTCGTTTTGCTGTTCTGTAGAGAACAACTTTTGCCAAAAACTCATAGAGCCTTCATTCACAACCTAACATAGATCGAAATATAGCCAATATAAAAAATAAATCAAGTCGACCTAAGTGATAAAAGCAGCAATCGAGTTGCAGAATTTTCGATGATATTGCATTTTTTTAACGAAATTATGACAGTTAAAGGGCTTGTAATGCTTTAACTGATTCATTTACATCATAATATTTACAAGTGCTAAAAAGGAGAACTTGTAAATATTGAAGAATAATGCAACAAATTGTTTAAATCTTTTCCAGTAAAACACCCGACTCAACATGATGGGTGTATGGGAATTGATCAAACAGTGCAAATTGCGTCACTTTATGGTTTTGACACAAGGTTTTTAAATTGTCATGCAATGTGTCTGGGTTGCACGAAATATAAATAATACGCTTAAAACGCTGTAGGAGTTTTAAGGTTGCATCATCAATTCCTGCGCGTGGCGGATCGACAAAGACCGTATCAAAATCATAACTTGCAAGATCAATGTTCGCTTCTTGCAAGCGGCGGAATTCACGCTCACCGTTATAGGCTTGAGTAAACTCTTCAGCCGATAAGCGTGCCACTTGAATATTCTCAATCTGGTTTTGTTCAATATTCCACTGCGCTGCATATACCGAAGATTTAGCCAGTTCTGTGGCAAGTACACGACGGAAACGAGTCGATAGCGGCAGGGTAAAGTTACCATTACCACAATAAAGTTCTAATAAATCTTGCTCAGAATGTTCGGCAACCGTACATGCCCATTCCAGCATTTTTTGGCAAACTTGCGCGTTTGGCTGGGTAAAGCTGCTTTCAATTTGCTTATAGGTATAAGTGCGCTCAAAAACCTGTAATTGTTCAACTACATACTCATCGGATAGCACGAATTTTTGCCCACGGCTGCGTCCAATCAGTTTAATGTTTAATGCTTTGCTCAAAGCTTGGGCTGCAGGCTCCCAATCAGATTCAAGTTTGCGGTGATAAAGCAGTGAAACCAACATTTCGCCACTTAAAGTCGCTAAAAAATGCACTTCAAATAAACGAGCCGATAATACGGGATCGGCTTTCAGGGCGGCTAACAGCTTTGGCATTAATAAGTTAATGCTGCGGTCTGCAATCGGAAACTCATCTACACGAATAACTTTTTTCTGCTTATCTTCACTGCGTTCAAACATGGCATAAAACAGATCATCTTCAATATGCCAAATTCGGAACTCTGCCCGTATACGGTAGTTGTGTTCTGGTGAGGCAAATACTTGCAAGGCAGGCGGGTTATATTCGGCAAATTGGGCAGAAATACGGGCAACTTTTGCATCAAGTTGTTGCTGATAAGATGAGGTCATATGCAGTAAACATCACAAACACAGAGAAAGAGCGATGGTAACAAAGTTTTAAAGAGATACCTAAAACTATTATGAAAATGATGCAATCCTGCAAGATGTCAAAATAGCCTAAGCATGTTGATGACATCTTACAAGTGGAAAAATTTAGATACTGTAATTACTTTAAACTTGATGTAATTGATCGAACAATTGCTGCATGCCCTCAGTGGCAGTTTTGGAAATCCGTTGAAATTGAGCAGGAAGTTGGGCTTGCATGGCTTTTGGGTCAATATAATAAGCCTGACAATTTGCAGGAATTTCGTGTACTAATCCAGCAACAGGGTACACCACCAAACTTGTACCAATCACAATAAAAATATCGGCATCTTGAATCAAATCCAGTGCTTCTTCATAGGCAGGAACTGCTTCGCCAAACCAGACCACATGCGGACGTAAAGGATAGCCTTGTGGGCAAAGATCCTGTTGCAAGTTCAGCGAGTCACCTTCAATTGGAAAAAATTCTGTCGTGTATTGTGCATGAGGCCCTGAGCTTTTGGCTAAACGAATATTGCCGTGTAAATGCAAAACTTCTGAACTGCCTGCACGTTCATGCAAATCATCAATATTTTGGGTGATCACTTGTACATCAAAATCATCTTCAAGTTCAGCAATTAAGCGATGCGCCAAGTTAGGCTGCGCATTAAGAATGTTTTTACGACGTTCATTATAAAAGCGTTGGACTAATTCAGGATTCCTTGCCCATGCTTCAGGACTTGCGACATCCTCCACGCGATGTTTTTCCCATAAGCCATCACCATCTCTAAAGGTGTTGATTCCACTTTCTGCGCTCATACCTGCACCCGAAAAAACTACTAATTTACGCATGTTTTATTCTCTTGATGGATGGTTAGATTTGAGTATAAGTGCCGAAAATAGAAACACAAATCTACAGCTCATTTTTTCAGAATTTTAAGTATCTAAATATGTGAAAGTTTAGTGCTGTCTATAACTTTGCTGAATAATTGAATCAAAGTTCACTTTTTATTGCTTGTTATTTCATTTTAATGATAGAACATAAAGTAAAGTAGTATGACGCTACAAAATCAAATATTGATGAACCAGAACCTATAATAATGTGCAGAGGATGCCATGTCACAACACAATCCATCGCCAAATCACACGCCTGCAACTCACAGTGAAAAAGTGAAATTTGATTGGAAAGATCCTTTTTTGCTTGAACAGCAATTGACTGAAACCGAACGTATGATTCGTGATAGTGCCTATGCTTATTGTCAGGAAAAATTACTGCCGCGGGTACGTGATCAGTTTAGACATGAAACGGTAGATCGCAGCATCTTCCGTGAAATGGGTGAGCTTGGTTTGTTAGGCTCAACCATACCTGAACAATATGGCGGTGCAGGTTTAAATTATGTGAGTTATGGGCTAATTTCACGTGAAATTGAACGGGTCGATTCAGGTTATCGTTCAATGGCAAGTGTGCAAAGTTCATTGGTGATGGTGCCAATTTATGAGTTTGGCAGTGAAGCACAAAAACAAAAATATTTACCCAAACTCGCTTCGGGTGAATGGATCGGATGTTTTGGTCTGACTGAACCTGATTTTGGCTCCGACCCTGGCAGTATGAACAGCAGAGCACATAAAGTTGCAGGCGGTTATCGTTTACACGGTGCGAAAATGTGGATTACCAATAGTCCAATTGCCGATGTATTTGTGGTGTGGGCAAAAGAAGTTTCAGCAGATGGGCAAGTGGGTGATATTCGCGGTTTTATTTTAGAAAAAGGTTGGGATGGACTTTCTGCACCAATCATTCAAGGCAAGGTTGGTTTACGCGCTTCAATCACAGGTGAAATTGTCATGGACAATGTTTTTGTGCCTGAAGAAAATATGTTACCTGAAGTGCGTGGTTTAAAAGGGCCGTTCACTTGTTTAAATAGTGCACGTTATGGCATTGCTTGGGGTGCTATGGGTGCGGCTGAGTTTTGTTGGCATACTGCGCATCAATATACGATGGATCGGATTCAGTTCGGACGTCCTTTGGCGACCAATCAGCTCATTCAAAAGAAACTTGCCGATATGCAAACCGAAATCGCGCTGGGTTTACAAATTGCTTTACGTTTTGGTCGTATGAAAGATGAGGGTATTGCTTCACTCGAAGGTACTTCGCTGATTAAACGCAACAACTGTGGCAAGGCCTTAGAAATTGCTCGTATGGCGCGCGATATGCTTGGTGGGAATGGTATCAGTGATGAATATGGCGTGGCGCGGCATTTGGTCAATTTGGAAGTCGTGAATACCTATGAAGGGACGCACGATGTGCATGCGCTAATTTTAGGTCGTGCGCAAACGGGTATCGCGGCTTTTGCCAATTAAATCTAGATCTAAACTAAATCTAGGTCTAATGATGCTACGGTGGAAAATATTGCAAACCACATTTTCCACCGTTTTACTTTAGCTGTTTAGTTTTAAAAATTGGCTAATTTCCTGATTAAATTTCAACGGTTCGGTCAGTAAAGGGGTATGCCCAGATTGGTGAAATATGACTTGTTTCGCATTCGGCATAGCTTCTACCACTTGACGTTGTCCTTCTGCCGCATACAAGGTCGATTGTGCGCCTGTAAAAAAGACTGTCGGACAACCCAGTTGAGTTAAAGCCTCACGATAATCTTCCTGATGGTGTAAATAATTGTCGATATACCAGCGTAAATAATCTAAACGCTGTGTAGGTAAAATATAGCGTTGTAAAACAGGACGTTTGACGGCCAGTTTAAATAAAAACGGACTGATTTTATTGCTGGCTTGTAATTCTATAAATTCTAGCCAAAGTTCGACTAAGTTTTTACGCTGCAACACATCCATTTGTTGAATATCAGTATATTGCGCGTGATCATGTAAAAACTCGGACAGATGAATCAATAACTGTTTAAATTGTTGATGTTGATTGCCAAATAAGCCATAAGGCCAGTTTTCATCTACCCCAATTTTTGGTGCTTGGTCAATTTGTAAATAACTGCTTAAATGCGCAGCCAATTGTCCATATTGCATGCCATGCATGGCAGTGGTTGCCCCCATGGAATAGCCAATCAGTTTAAATTGTTGCAGGTTCTGTTGTTGAAGCAGACTGTTTAAATCTTGCCAATGGCTCGAAATAGCATCCAGTTCTGGAACGGCACACAGGTTTGAACCCCCAAAACCACGCCAGTCTGGAATAATAAAACGATACTGCTTTTTATGTTGATACAGAAATGGCAACCATTGCCAACTGTGCATGCCTAAACCTGAAAGCACAACCACAGGCTCACCTTGACCAAATTCACGTACAAATAGAGCTTCGCCATCGGGCATGCGGTAAAAAGGCATCAGCATTTCCTTGCATGGTTGTAATTAAAGATGCGTTATTCTTTATAGCATAGCCTGATCATTTCTGTATGGTGAGCAACCCTGATTTCACATTGATGTGGTTGCTATTACTTAAAAATATACTTTTAAGATGAGGCTTCGGCATCAAACTTTTTCAGTTCAGGAATCACATTTTCTAGCCATTCAATCCAGCCAATTTCCTGATCTATCCCTAGCTGCAAAATCACTTTATGAATATACAGGGTACGGTTGTTCGCAGGTGCTTGGCTAAAGTCTTTGGCAAAAATCTGTTGATAGGTGTGCAACTTGGCTTTGTGAAGCAGCAAATGTCGTTCTAGTTCGGGTAAGACGCTGTTGCCGCCAAGTTGGGCTTCGGCACGTAAACGTACCATAAGTTCTTCGCGTAATTGTGCAGGCGGGCTTTGCTCGACCATCCAGTTTGCCAGTTCATGCCGCCCCAAAGCTTCTACCTGATAGGTTTTGCTACGACTGCTAGAATCTTCATCTTCTAAGGTTGAAATCCAACCTTTTTTCAGCATTGTATTTAGTTCGCGATAAATTTGTTGATGGGTCGCATTCCAGAAAAACCCCATAGAGCGGTCAAAACGGCGTGCCAATTCAATACCGTTACTGGGTTTTTCAATTAAACTGGTCAATAAAACGTGAGCGAGCGACATAAACAGAGCAACTTTATTTTTTTCAGCTTTAATTATGCAACATGTTGCATAAAAATTAAATCTAGAATATAAAAGTATGCAACAAGTTGCATTAAGCATAAAACAGCCAGCATTTTTGCCAGCAGGGAGATTCTATGTCTGACTATCCACATTTACTTGCGCCTTTAGATTTAGGCTTTACCACTTTAAAAAATCGGGTCTTAATGGGTTCAATGCACGTTGGACTAGAAGAAGCACCGGGTGGGTACGAACGTATGGCGGCTTTTTATGCAGAGCGTGCCAAAGGTGGCGTTGGGCTGATTGTAACAGGTGGTATTTCACCGAATGATGCAGGCTTAACCTTTGCGGGCGGCAATAAACTTGATACTCGTCAAGAAGCAGAAAAACATAAAGTGGTGACTCAGGCTGTGCATGATGCAGGCGGCAAAATTGCTTTACAGATTTTACATACGGGACGTTATTCCTATCAGCCCGATATTGTCGCACCGTCAGCAATTCAGGCACCGATTAACCCAAGTAAACCACATGCACTAACATCGGCAGAAGTACAGCAAACCATTGCCGACTTTGTGAATTGTGCCAAATTGGCACAATACGCAGGCTATGATGGTGTCGAAATCATGGGTTCGGAAGGCTATTTAATTAATGAGTTTATTGTTGCGCGTACCAACCATCGTGATGATGAATGGGGCGGCAGTTATGAAAACCGTATTCGTTTCCCAATTGAAATTGTTAAACGTACCCGTGCAGAAGTGGGTGAAAACTTTATTATTATTTACCGCTTGTCGATGTTGGATTTAGTCGAAGGCGGTTCGAGTTTTGAAGAAGTGGTGCAATTGGCACAAGCGATTGAAAAAGCAGGTGCAACCATTATCAATACAGGGATTGGCTGGCATGAAGCACGTATCCCAACCATTGCTACCAAAGTCCCTCGCGCAGCTTTTACATGGGTGACAGAGAAATTAAAAGGTTTGGTTAAAGTGCCACTGATCACTTCAAACCGTATTAACACCCCTGAAATGGCTGAGCATGTTTTGGCTGCAGGACATGCCGATATGGTATCGATGGCACGTCCAATGTTGGCAGATGCTTTCTTTGTGCAAAAAGCAGAGCAAGGTCGCAGTGATGAAATCAACACATGTATTGGTTGTAACCAAGCTTGTTTAGACCATATTTTCTCAATGAAGATTGCTTCATGTTTGGTCAATCCACGTGCTTGCCATGAAACAGAACTCATTTTTAAAGAAGCAACACAGACTAAAAAAATTGCGGTGATTGGTGCAGGGCCTGCAGGTTTGAGCTTTGCAACCTATGCTGCAGAACGTGGGCATCAGGTGACGATTTTTGAAGCATCGAATCAAATTGGTGGGCAGTTTAATATTGCTAAAACCATTCCTGGTAAAGAAGAGTTTTACGAAACTTTGCGCTATTTCAAACGCCAAATTGAGCTGCAACCGAATATTAAATTGGTATTGAATCATACGGCTAGTTTTGAACAATTGCTCAATGCTGACTTCGATGATGTGGTTGTGGCAACAGGTGTAACCCCGCGTCAATTGGATATCGCAGGTATTAATCACCCTAAAGTGCTGAGCTATATTGAGGTATTAAAAGAGCGTAAGCCTGTAGGTCAACGTGTTGCGATTATTGGCGCTGGTGGTATTGGTTTTGATACTGCAGAATATTTAAGCCATGAAGGTGAAAGTGGTAGTCTAAATCCTGAAAAATTCTACGATGAATGGGGAATTGATACCAATTATGCGCATGTCGGTGGTTTAAAAGCAGCAAAAGTTGAAGAATCGCCACGTGAAATTTATTTATTGCAACGTAAAGCATCATCCGTGGGTGCTGGCTTGGGTAAAACAACAGGCTGGATTCATCGTACAGGTTTAAAAAACCGTGACGTTAAAATGATTGCAGGGGCAAGTTATGACCTGATTGATGATCAAGGCTTGCACATCACCGTCAATGGTCAAAGTACAGTGCTCGAAGTTGATCATGTGGTGATTTGTGCAGGGCAAGAGTCTTACACCGCCATGTATGAGCAATTACAGGCAGCAGGCAAAAATGTGCATTTAATTGGTGGGGCGAAAGAAGCAGGCGAGTTAGATGCCAAACGTGCAATTCGTCAGGGTGCTGAATTGGCAGCGAAAATTTAATGTAATTCCTTCTCCCTCTCCTTTGGGAGGGGGCTGGGGAGAGAGTTAATAATCGCTTCTGCCCAGTGCAGCAGTGCTTCAGTCTCACTCAGGGACTCTGCATAGAAATGAAATATCAAAACAAAAAAAAGGAACTTAACATGACTTTGGAAACAACAAAATTAGCGGTACAGCGTTGGCATACAATGCTGCAAAACCATGATATGTCTATTTTGAGTGAATTGCTGGCAGATGATGTGGTGTTTCGTTCACCTGTAGCGTACCAACCTTATGCGGGTAAACAAGTGGTATTTTTTATTTTGACCAATGTAATTCAGGTCTTTGAAAACTTTACTTATCACCGTGAGTTTTATACTGAAGATGGTTGCAATGTTGTACTTGAATTTTCCGCCAATGTGGGAGATAAAAAACTTAAAGGAATTGATATGATTCAATTCAATACACAAGGACAAATTGTGGACTTTGAAGTGATGATTCGCCCGAAAAGTGGTTTAGAGGCATTGGCTGTGCAAATGGGACAACGTATGGCTGCCTTTATGCCAACCGAAAAATAAAATACCGCGTGTGTATGGCAATGAAGTTGTTTTATAGAAATCGGTTTCGGGTTGGCATGCTTGAAAGTGCATGTATTGCTTGGGAGTAAAATGATGTCTACATTACAAAAAATAGCGAAAATTACACAAGCGGTTTTAGATCAGGTCACAGGCGCAGATTTACCGACGTTGTATTATCATCCACATGGAGAAATCCGTCGGGTATTGGATTATTTACCACAGCTCAAAGAAAAATACCGTCCAACACCGTGGCTGTCCAATACACATGCGCATCTTTTATATTTTGATTTAATTAAAAAGAAAACCATTCGTCAGCAGTATGATCGGGTTGATCAACTCACTATGCAAGATGGCGGTATCACCGCAGTTGCTTGGGTGGGTTATGACTTACCTGCAGATACTCCCACAATTGTTTTAATGCATACCATTACAGGTTCTTTGGAAAGTATGCGTGAGTTGGTGCGCGATTTACATCAGCAGACACAGTGGCGTATTGCCTTATGTTTACGTCGTGGGCATGGCAATTTACCTATGCCTGTACCACAAATGAATCTGTTTGGTTCGACGCATGATTTGCGTGAACAAATAGTGTTTATTCAGCAACAATTTCCACAATCTGAATTATATGCTGTTGGTTCTTCCGCAGGGACAGGATTATTGGTGCGCTATTTGGGCGAAGAAGGCGAGCAAACCCCAATTAAAGCCGCGTTTGCACTGTGCCCAGGATATAACACTGAACTAGGCTTTCAGCATGTGCATCCTTTTTACAGTAAAGTGATGACCAAAAAATTATTCCAGTTTTTTATTCAGCCCCATCAGGACATTTGGCAAAACGTAAAATCTTTATCGCAAGTGTTAAGTGCGACTACATTGGCAGAGTTTGAAAAGGCGTATTTTGAATTGGCGGGTTTTGAAGATTATGACAGCTACACACAAGCCATTAACCCAATTTATGTGTTTGAGAATGTCAAAATTCCGCTTATGGTTTTAAATGCAGAAGATGACCCAGTGTGCCACATCAAAAACTTTGACCCTTATAAAGAAACCATACGGAAAATGCCAAATATTATGGTAGTGACGACCCGTAAAGGCAGTCATTGTGGTTTTTATGAAGGTGTCGGTTTTACTAAATCTTGGGCATCGCGTTTAATTTCTAATTATTTTAAAGTGCAATCGCAGTTGCTGCAGGCAAGTTAAAGTGAAGCGCACAAACCTATATAGAAATAGGTAGCTGTATTGCAAATGTATTCACGAGTTATCTCAGCGAAGACTCATCCAAATGAATAAAAAACCCAGTACACAATGACTGGGTTTTTTAACGTCAATTCAAATCTAAGATAAGAACTTACACCTTAAAACTGACTTTAACTTAAAGCTTAGTTTTAAGTGAGCACTTAGTTCTCAAGTGCTGGGGTTGCAGCAGCAATCGCAGCGGCAACAGCATCATCTTCAGATTGAGCACCTGTGTTATTGCTTGGACGTGCTTGAGTTGGTTTATCTTCTGCTACAGGAGCTGCCGCTTTCGGCGCAGGCGCAGGTGCAGCAGCAGGTTGTGCAGGTGTTTCACGACGGATTTCAGTTGTGGTGTTCACTGTTTCAGTGCGCTCCACTTCTACCTGTGCAGGCGCTTCTGGTTCAGCATCTTGAATGTTTTCAACAGGTTCTAGTGGTTCAAATTGAGCAGTTTCAGTAGTTTGTTCAGTTTGAACCTCTACTTGTTCTTGCTCATCTTGCTTTGGCTGTTCTTTTTTTACACATGCAGTTAATAACAACGCCGTTGCAATTGCACCACAAATTAAAAGTTTCTTATTCATAATTGCACAAAATAAAAGATCGGATAGACGGACGTATTATAGCAATAAAATGACAGATGAAAATCCTCTCAAGAAGTTCTAATTTTTTATAGGAAATGCTGATAGAATAACCAATTGTTTATTGTTCTATGAATTGATGCGGAATGACTTTGCTTTATTGGTGCAGAGTAAAGTAAAATTGCGCAACATTGCAGGCCGATTTAGGCTCGATTGTACGAGAAACCCAATGACCCATTTTATTTTCGTGACTGGTGGTGTAGTTTCATCACTAGGTAAAGGTATTTCAGCTGCTTCAGTTGCTGCACTTTTAGAAGCCCGTGGTTTAAAAGTAACCATGGTCAAAATGGATCCATACATTAATGTCGATCCAGGGACAATGAGTCCTTTCCAACATGGTGAAGTTTTTGTCACAGAGGATGGTGCCGAAACTGACTTAGATTTGGGTTATTACGAACGTTTCTTGCGTCGTGCGAAAATGACCAAGTTAAATAACTTTACATCTGGTCGCGTGTATCAAGACGTTCTAAACAAAGAGCGCCGTGGTGATTACTTGGGCGGTACTGTTCAGGTGATTCCACACATTACCGATAATATTAAAGAACGTGTACTTCGCGCTGGCGAAGGCTACGATGTCGCAATCGTAGAAATTGGCGGTACAGTAGGCGACATTGAATCTCTCCCATTCATGGAATCTGTACGTCAATTGATGGTGGAATTAGGGCATAAGCGTACTATGCTCATGCACTTAACTTTATTGCCATATATCAAATCTGCGGCAGAGTTAAAAACCAAGCCAACTCAACACTCAGTTAAAGAATTGTTATCTATCGGTATTCAGCCAGATATTCTCATCTGCCGTACTGAACATGATGTTGATGCTGACACTACCCGTAAAATTGCGTTATTTACCAACGTAGAAGCACGTGCGGTTGTGGTATGTAAAGATGCCAAAACCATCTACCAAATTCCGCGTACATTCTATGAACAAGACGTTGATGATTTAATTTGTGAGCGTTTTGGCTTCAATGATCTTCCAGAAGCAGATTTATCTGATTGGGATAACGTAGTTGATGCATTATTGAACCCTGAATACAGCGTTCGTGTGGCGATGGTGGGTAAATATGTTGAACTGCCAGATGCCTATAAATCTGTAAACGAAGCATTATTGCATGCGGGTATTCAAAACCGCGTCAAAGTTGAAATTGACTATGTCAATGCAGAAGACCTTGAAAGCCAAGACGTTAATACTGTACTTAAAGATGCCGATGCAATTTTAGTTCCGGGCGGCTTTGGTGAGCGCGGTACCGAAGGTAAAATGCAAGCCATCAAATATGCACGTGAAAACGGTGTCCCATTCTTGGGAATCTGTTTGGGTATGCAATTGGCTGTGATTGAATATGCACGTAATGTGGCAGGTATTGCCGATGCAAGTTCAACAGAGTTTAACCGTTCGACTAAGTCGCCACTTATTGGTTTGATTACTGAATGGTTAGATGAGCGCGGCGAAGTTCAACAGCGTTCTGTCGATTCTGACTTGGGCGGCACTATGCGTTTAGGTGCACAAAAATCTGAATTGGTTGAAGGTACCAAAACTCGTGAAGTGTATGGTTCTGCAGAAATTGTAGAGCGCCATCGCCATCGCTATGAAATGAATAACCGTTATATTCCTGTGCTTGAAGAAGCAGGTCTTAAAATTTCGGGTTATTCACCAATTCAGCACTTGGTTGAAACTGTTGAAATTCCGCAACATCCTTGGTTTATTGCGGTACAATTCCACCCAGAATTTACCAGCTCGCCACGTGATGGACATCCATTGTTTGCTGGCTTTATCGGTGCGGCAAAACAACAGCATCAAAAAACCAAATAAGATGGCTTTAGGGATAAACTAGGAAGTTGAAATGTCACAATTAAAACCACAAGAAATTGTACGTTTGGGTGATATACAAATGGCGAATCATTTGCCATTTGTATTGTTTGGCGGCATGAATGTACTTGAGTCTAAAGACCTTGCATTTGAAATTGCTGAAACTTATGTGGATATTTGCACACGCTTAAATATCCCGTATGTATTCAAAGCCAGTTTTGACAAAGCCAACCGTTCTAGCCTGAACTCATTTCGTGGTCCCGGTTTAGAAAAAGGTATTGAATGGCTGGCTGACATTAAAAAGCATTTTAATGTGCCAATTATTACCGATGTGCATGAGCCGTATCAGGCTGCGCCTGTGGCAGAAGTGGCAGATATTATTCAGCTTCCTGCGTTTTTAAGTCGCCAAACCGATTTGGTTGAAGCGATGGCAAAAACTCAAGCCATTATCAACATCAAAAAAGCACAATTCCTTGCGCCGCACGAAATGCGTCATATTTTGCATAAGTGTTTAGAAGCAGGGAATGACAAATTGATTCTTTGTGAGCGTGGTTCAGCATTTGGTTACAACAACTTGGTTGTCGATATGCTGGGCTTTGACATCATGAAAGAAATGAATGTACCTGTGTTCTTTGATGTAACCCATGCTTTGCAAACTCCGGGTGGTCGTGCAGATTCGGCAGGTGGTCGTCGTGCACAAATTACCACCTTGGCACGTGCAGGTATGGCAACTGGCTTGGCAGGTTTATTCCTAGAAGCACATCCTGAACCAGAGCAGGCAAAGTGTGATGGCCCATGTGCATTGCGTCTATCACAACTTGAGCCGTTCTTGGCACAGCTTAAAGAATTGGATACCTTGGTAAAAGGTTTCCAAAAGCTAGATACACACTAAATTAGATCCATATTAAATTATAGACTCATTGATGCCTAAAGCATCACGTTATTAATCAACTGAGGAATTGTTCATGAGCCAAATCGTTGACATTCGTGCACGTGAAATTTTGGACTCTCGTGGTAACCCAACCATCGAAGCAGACGTAATCTTAGCATCTGGCGTAGTTGGCCGTGCATGTGCACCATCAGGTGCTTCAACTGGTTCTCGTGAAGCTCTAGAACTTCGTGATGGCGATAAAGCACGTTACTTGGGTAAAGGCGTTAAAACTGCGGTAAATAACGTCAATACTTTAATTCGTGATGCTTTACTTGGTAAGTCTGTGTTTGAACAAAAAGACATCGACAACACCATGATTGCGCTTGATGGTACTGAAAACAAAGAAAAATTAGGTGCTAACGCAACTTTAGCCGTGTCTTTGGCTGCTGCGCGCGCTGCTGCTGATGAAAAGAAAATTCCTCTTTTCCAATACATCGCAGACCTTCGTAACAACAGCATTTTAACCATGCCTGTACCAATGATGAACATCTTAAATGGTGGTTCACACGCAGACAACAACGTTGATATTCAAGAGTTCATGATTGAGCCAGTGGGCTTTACTTCATTCTCTGAAGCATTACGTGCTGGTGCAGAAATTTTCCACTCATTAAAATCTGTATTGAATCAAAAAGGTTTAAACACAGCAGTGGGTGATGAAGGTGGTTTTGCGCCAAACTTACGTTCTAACGAAGAAGCAATCACAGTTATTCTTGAAGCTATTGAGAAGACTGGCTACAAAGCGGGTTCTGACATCATGTTGGCGCTTGACTGTGCATCTTCAGAATTCTACAAAAATGGTCAGTACATTCTTGCAGGTGAAGGCAACAAAGCATTCACAAGCAACCAATTCTCTGACTATTTAGCTGGTCTTGTAAATCAATATCCAATTATCTCAATTGAAGATGGTTTAGATGAGTCTGATTGGGAAGGTTGGTCTTACCTCACTTCGATCTTAGGTGACAAGATTCAATTGGTCGGTGATGACTTGTTCGTTACTAACCCGAAAATCTTACAACGCGGTATCGATGAAAAAGTAGGTAACTCAATCCTGATCAAGTACAACCAAATTGGTACTTTGACTGAAACGCTTGATGCAATTTACCTTGCGAAAGCCAATGGTTACACAACTGTTATTTCACACCGTTCAGGTGAAACTGAAGATTCTACAATTGCGGATCTTGCAGTAGGTACAGCAGCAGGTCAAATCAAGACTGGTTCACTGTGCCGTTCTGACCGTGTAGCAAAATATAACCAATTACTTCGTATTGAAGAATTGACGAATGCTGCATATCGCGGTAAAGCTGAGTTCAAAGGTTTGAACTAAGCGAAATCAGTAGATGTCATTATTAAATGTATTTGACTCCAAAGCGAGTAAAGCATTGTTGGGCCTTGCGATCTTTTTGATCGCAGGGTTTCAATATTTACACTGGTTTGGTGAAGGTGGTTATCGTGACCATGCTGCACTGACAGAAAAAATCCAACAACAAATAGAATTAAATACAGAGCTGAAGGAGCGCAATCGTGTACTTGCAGCAGAAGTTTATGATTTAAAAAATGGGGTAGAAGCCATTGAAGAGCATGCCCGTTTAGATTTAGGCTTAATTAAGCCACATGAAACCTTTGTGCAAATGAGCACCATCAGCACACAATATAAACCAATTTATATTCAACCAAATTCCACAGTAGATTTACGCACCAATGAATCACAACAACCTGCAGCAGCAACCGCCCCGACACCCTAAACTTTGGGCGGTTATTCCCGCAGCGGGTTCTGGTAGTCGTTTTTCTAGAACTGAACTTAAACAATATCAGTATATTCAAGATCAAACAGTCTTAGCGCACAGCATCGCACGTTTAAATCACTTGCCTTTAGCGGGTTATGTTTTGGCGATTGGTCAAGCAGATGATGTGGCGCAAAACCTAAACTTGGCAGAAAAAGAAAAAGCACATTTTTGCGTAGGTGGTGCAGAGCGAGTGGATTCAGTCTTGAATGCACTGCATTATTTATCTGAAATCGCCCATGTAGATGACTGGGTTTTGGTGCATGATGCAGCGCGTCCTTGTGTGACAGCTGCTTGCCTTGAACAGTTGTATCAGACTGCACTGGCAACAGATCAAAGTGCAATTTTGGCTATTCCAGTGCGTGATACTTTAAAAAAGGTAAGCCAAGGCACAAAAATTGAAACCACGGTAAGCCGTGACCAACTTTGGCAAGCGCAAACTCCGCAAATTGCTAAACTTGATGTGCTTAAAACAGCCATTGAATCTGCATTAAAACAGCAATTGACGATTACCGATGAGGCCAGTGCTTTAGAAGCAGCAGGGCAAATTGTAAATGTTGTGCACGGTCGTTCGGATAATATTAAAATCACCTATCCCGATGATTTAGAGCTGGCACGTTTAATTTTAGCCTCACAACAACATGGATGATAAAAATCTAGTGTAATTAACACCGCGTTAAACTTGAATCTTCAACGATTAAGCTTTAATGATTCACTCTGTGCCGCTTTGCTTCTATAATTGTCCATCCTGTCTATTTTAAATACCTTTGAGTCGCATGAATCCATCGCAGCAGTATCGTTTTTTACGTCACTCATTACGTGATGGTAGAAGCATTAAAAATGATTCCTCACGCTGGACTAAATTACATTTAGATCCATGGTTGCTGTGTTTTCTGATTTTAAATGCGATTCTGGGTTTAATGGTGGTATATAGTGCCACCGCGCAAGATATGGGGATGGTGCTGCGTCAAGCAACCAGTTTTGGCATTGGTTTTATCGCCATGATTATTTTGGCGCAAATTCCGCCTAAGGTATATCAAGCTGCCAGTCCATATTTTTATATCTTTGCAGTCATCATGCTGGCTTTGGTTTTGGTCATTGGTGAAACCCGTATGGGGGCAAAACGCTGGATCAGCTTGCCGGGTATTGGCAGTATGCAACCCAGTGAATTTATGAAATTTGCCATGCCATTGATGATGGCGTGGTATTTTTCGCGTCGTGCTTTCCCGCCTAAATTGATCCATATCATTGTCGCTTTAGTGATTATGATGATTCCTTTTGTCTTGGTGGCATTGCAACCCGATTTAAACATTGGTTTGATTATTCCTGGTGTCTTTGCGCTATTTTTAAGTGGCATGTCATGGCGATTAATCTTAGGAGCAATCACTGCATTGGCGCTCGCAGCACCATTGCTTTGGATGTTCTTTTTGCAGGAGTACCAAAAGAAAAGGGTACGAACCTTATTTGACCCAGAGTCGGATGCCTTGGGGGCAGGCTGGAATATTATTCAATCTAAAATTGCCATTGGTTCAGGCGGCTTTACAGGTAAAGGTTATTTAGAAGGAACGCAATCACATTTGGGTTATCTGCCTGAACATCATACTGACTTTATTATGTCGACCTATGCCGAAGAATTTGGTTTTATTGGCGTATTTTTACTGTTCAGTTTGTTTGCTGCCATTATTTTACGTTGTTTGATGATTGGGATGAATTGTTTCCATAATTTTGGACGTTTGTATGCAGGCACGGTTGGTCTGACTTTCTTTTTCTTTGTATTTCTAAACTCAGGGATGGTGAGTGGTATTTTACCTGTAACGGGTGACCCATTGCCGCTGATGAGTTATGGTGGAACGGCTGTTATTTCCATGTTGGCGAGTATGGGGATTGTGATGTCTATCCATACTCATCGTTAATACAGAATCCATCTCAAAGATGATGTAGGTGAGTTTTGCTATTATCATCTTTTTCTCTTTTTGTGGTTTTAAAAAGCCTAAGCAAAACAGGATAAGCACAAAAAAAATCTCTATAATATCCAGTAAATTTACTTTATTTATTAAGCAATAATTCAAAAAGAACAGCGTAGCAGTAACACATACAGAGCACCCTATGACCCATTTAATTTTTATTGCACTTTTCCCTTTGATTGCCTTAATTGCAATGGGTTATCTGCTTAAGCAATCACGTATGTTGGATGAGCCATTTTGGAAGGGTGCAGAAAAGTTAAATTACTATATTTTGTTTCCTAGCATGTTGTTTTTAAACCTCGCCACAGCAAATATTGAAGCGAAATCAATTGCACAGATTTTGTCGGTCGTAGGGATTGTTGTGGCTTTGGTTGGTTGTCTGTTATATGCCTTGCGCGGCTATTTCAAAACACCCGCAGTCCGTTTTGGGGTGTATATGCAAAGCATGGTACGTTTTAATACGTATATCGGTTTGGCTTTGGTCGCAGCATTGTTTCAGGTGCAGGGCATGGCGCTGTTTGCGATTATTTTGGTGTTCTGCATTCCATTGGTGAATGTTTTATCTGTGCTGGCTTTAAGCGATACTAAGACTTTACAGGCAAAGCAAATCTTATGGTCATTAATGAAAAATCCATTAATTTTAGGGTGTATTGTTGGCGGTCTATTTAATTTATCAGGTTTGAGCTTGTGGGAAGGTGCAGCGCATTTTATTCGTCAAATAGCGTTATGCAGTTTGCCTTTGGGATTAATGTGTGTGGGCGCAGCATTACAATTTAATGGCTTGCAACGAGATGTATTCGCATTGGCATTGAATGTGTTCGGGCGTTTGTTATTTATGCCTGCTTTGGCTTGGCTAATTTGTCAGAGCTTAAATGTTCCAGTGTTGGAGTCGCAAATTTTAGTCTTGTTTTTTGCTTTACCTACTGCATCGGCAGCTTATGTACTTACACAAGTTTTAGGGGGAGATAGTCGTTTAATGGCTTCAATTATTAGCTTGCAAACCGTATTCGCCGCATTAACTTTGCCAATTGTGTTGTGGTTGCTCATTTAATCTGTCTAATACAATCTATTGTTCAGCATTAATCGTATAAACGATAGATGCCCGCAAAGCGTTCACAACCTTTTTGTTTGGTTTGAATTTTTAAGATTGCTTTAGAATAATTAAACTCATAACTGCAATCGTGCTCATTGTCGATGATTTTGTTTTTTTGATCAGGTGTTGTATAAGCTAAAAAGGCAATACTTTGGCTTTCAAGGCGGTTATTTGGATTGCGATAAGCAATACCTTCAATTTTAATGCTGTTTTTATTGAGTTGATGAATTTGTAAATGTACGGGTTGTGCAGCAAATTGACCATTTTCATATTTTAAATAATGTTGAGTCATGCTTTGATTCATTGAAGTGAAAAAATTCAGTTGATCAATTCTAAAATCAAATTGCTGAGTATAACAATTTAAGCTTTTGCATTGCTGTAAGCGTTGGATCCACAATTGCTGAGTATCTTCTAACAAGCGAATAGGCGCATCACTCATCAAATAAGCTGTTAAATGTTGATCACTTAATTTTTCACGCAATTCTGAGAAATTTTCTGTGCACACCTGCGCCAACTTTTTATTGGGTGTAGATCTACAATCAATCCCTTGTGCATAAGAGAAAGATGAATATAAACAGCCAAATAACAGCAGTGTACTTAAGTTTTTGATAAGATGAATCTCAGATTTCAACAGCATGATCGCTTATACTTTCACTATGTTGCGCTAGGTCTAATATAGCGAAATCGAAAGTATGAATACAAGATTTCAATGATTTATTTCTACAGGAGTTGAACATGGTTGCACAGATTCGTATTGGACAAGGATTAGATGTTCATGCCTTTGAAGCGGGAGATTTTGTGACGCTTGCAGGTGTTCAAATTCCTCATACACAAGGTTTAAAAGCACACTCAGATGGTGATGTAGTGCTGCATGCACTATGCGATGCATTATTAGGTGCTTTGGCGCTGGGGGATATTGGGCAGCATTTTCCAGATACCGATCCAAATTATAAAGGTGCAGATAGTCGGGTATTGCTTAAACAGGTTTATCAACTCATTTTAGACCGTGGCTATAAACTGAATAACGCCGATATTACTGTGGCGTGCGAACGTCCTAAACTTGCACCGCATACGCTAGAAATGCGCCAAAGTGTCGCTGATGTATTGGATGTAGAGGTCACACAAATCAGTATCAAAGCGACAACCACTGAAAAATTAGGTTTTACTGGGCGTCAGGAAGGTATTTTAGCAACAGCGATTGTATTGATTTCTCATACAAAATAATCGCGTTAGAATTTTATCTATACAATCTGCTGAATTAAGAAAGTTCAGCAGATTCTAAAGCTTGTTGTAAATCTTGCGTGGCTTTACGACCTTGTAATTGCAAAGAAACGGCGTGAATTAAGCCTGTCCAAGTTTCATTGGGTTTCCAGATATCATGTAAAAAGTCTTGAGCCGTTGCAATATCCACATCCATAAAATATTGACGATACAAATACATTAAACTACTGACGTGGTTGTTATTGCTGCAATGTACCCACACCATTTGGCTTTCTAATAAATGATTGACCAAATCGAGCAATAATAAACATTGATCAGAGGATGGTGTTTCCCATGAAATTGGCAGTTGAATATAGTTTAGTCCAACATCCAGACAAATTTTGTCTTCATGGGGAAGGGCGTGTTCCGCATCACTTTCAGCCAAATTAATGACAGTGCCAATACCATATTCTTTAATTTGTTTTAATTCTTCAGCCGTAGGCTGACCTGAAGAAAACAAACGCTCATGAATGAACTGGAAATTTTTAATTTGGCTAAGTTGGGTTTCAATGTCATTCATGCGCGCAGAATTTCCTATGCTACAAATAGAAACGCCATCATGAAGATGGCGTTTTTAAATCTTAACGATTCACTAAAACGTCTTTTAATGCTTCATGCATTTCAAGCAATGCTTTTTCAGTGGTATCCCAGTCGATACAACCGTCAGTCACAGACTTACCATACTCTAAATCGCATAAGTTTTCAGGAATATCTTGACGACCACCTTTCAGGTGACTTTCGACCATAATCCCAACAATAGACTTATTGCCATCTAAAATTTGCTCAGTGATATTTTTTAATACCAATGGCTGTAAGAATGGGTCTTTGTTTGAGTTAGCATGGCTGGTGTCAATCATGATTTTGGTGCTGACTTTGGCTTTGTTTAATGCATTTTCAGCATCTGCAACAGAGCCTGCATCGTAGTTAGGCTTGCCATTACCACCACGTAAAACCACGTGTGCATACGGGTTGCCGCTAGTACGAATTACTGAAACCTGACCTTGATCATTAAGACCCAAGAAGCTGTGACCGTGTTTTACCGACTGCATGGCATTGGTAGCAACTGTTAAGCCGCCATCTGTACCATTTTTAAAGCCGACTGGAGAAGAAAGACCAGATGACATTTCACGGTGCGTTTGGCTTTCTGTAGTGCGTGCACCAATTGCAGACCAAGAAATTAAATCTTGATAATATTGCGGAGAGTTTGGATCAAGTGCTTCAGTCGCACATGGCAAACCTTTTTCATTTAACTCAAGTAAAAGTTTACGACCAAGACGCAAGCCTTTTTCAATGTTAAAAGAGTCATTCATGTCTGGATCGTTAATTAAGCCTTTCCAGCCCACTGTAGTACGTGGTTTTTCAAAATAAACACGCATCACAATATAAAGAGAATCTTTTACTTTTTCGCTTAATACTTTTAAACGATCTGCATATTCATGTGCAGCAGCAGGGTCATGAATAGAACATGGACCAATCACCACAAATAGACGCTTGTCTTTACCATCTAAAATATTGCGGATTGTTTCACGACCACGAAGAACGGTTTGATAAGCATTTTCAGTCAAAGGTAACTCAGTTTTTAATTCTGCAGGAGTCACGAGTGGCTGAATACTTTCAATATTCACGTCATCGATGTCTGATTGTGTAAGAGGATTAGACTGTAAAGTATTCATTGCCGTCACTGGTTTGATCATACAAAAGATTGTTTAATAGTCTGAATATAACATGAATTTCACTGTATTTTGTTATAAAAAGATGAATACTTCTTTAAAAAATAAGTGATGAATCGGGTAGATAAATTAAACGGTCTGTTTTAGCAAAATCCTGTCAGATAAAGCATTCATTATTGGCTGGCTTGTGCCTCAGAAACTGCTGTTGCAGTTTCTGGTGTGCTGATAGGTTTTGATTTCACAGGATTGACCATAAAGTTAATCCCGATAATAAATAAGGTAATACCTAAAACTTTACGAATCACTTTTTCAGGTAAACGTGAACTGACTAAAGTTCCCACCACAATTGCAGGAATCGAGCCAACCAACAACCAAACCAATAGGTGAAAGTCGACATTGCCTGAACTCATGTGACCTAAGCCTGCAACTAGGGTAAGTAAGACGGCATGCACGACATCTGAACCGATAATACGAATCATCGGTAGATTCGGGAACATCAGCACCAATGCCATGATGCCAAAAGCACCTGCACCCACTGAAGAAAGTGTGACAAATACACCCAGTACAACTCCCATAATTACAATGAGGGCACGCTTATCTGCAGCCTGTAGTTTGACCTTTTCAAGGTCTTGGGTCATATCGGGCAATTCTTGTTTATGGTATTTATTAAAAAACGTTTCAATTTGACTGCGAAACACAATTGAGATGCCAGTTAAGGTCAACATAAAGCCCAGTACCACGGTCAGTACCATTTTGTAATGGGTAGATTGGCTTAAATAATTCTCTAAAACCCAGTGGGTCGCAAATGAAGCAGGGATACTGCCCACCGCAAGCCAAATGACAATGGGCCATACAATATTCATTTTTTTGGCATGAACCAATGAGCCGCAGAATTTTGAAATGGCGGCATAAAGTAGGTCTGTTCCAATTGCGATATGCGGTTCAATTTTAAACAAGCTGATCAGAATGGGAGTCATCAGTGAACCGCCACCTACGCCAGTCACACCCACGCAGAAGCCGACCAATACACCTGCCAAAATAAACTCTAAAGGACCAACCATGAAGATATGCCGAAGTCAAAAATCGTGAATATATTATGACTTTTGGCAATAAGCTGTTGTCTTGATTAATGATTTACTTATTCTTAAAACAGATATAGTCAATGTGGAAAATCAGTGCAAAAGATCGCAGATTCAAGCCACGGCTTACTTTCTGTTTCTTACAAAATACAGTGGCTATGCTAAAATGCGAAAATTCATATCCATTAAAATTTAGAGGACAAAACGCTTGCAAAATCGGAAACTTAAAATAGGTATCGTTGTGGGAGAAGTATCGGGTGATACTTTAGGGGCACAACTCATGCGACGTTTTCGTGAGCAAGGCATTGATGCAGAGTTTGAAGGCATTGGTGGCCCACAAATGATTGCGGAAGGTTTTAAAAGTTATTATCCGATGGATATTTTATCGGTAATGGGCATTGTTGAAGTGCTGAAAGATTTGAAAAAACTCTTTGCAGTACGGGATGGTTTGGTCGAAAAGTGGACTCAACATCCCGTCGATGTCTTTGTCGGAGTTGATGCGCCTGATTTTAATTTACGTCTTGCCAAAAGTTTAAAACAGAAAAACTTGCCGATTAAAACCGTGCAATATGTCAGTCCTTCGGTATGGGCATGGCGACAAGGTCGGGTACATGGCATTAAAGCCAGTATAGATTTGGTACTGTGTTTATTTCCGTTTGAAAAAGCCTTTTTTAAAAAATGGGATGTGCCTGCAGCCTTTGTCGGACATCCTTTGGCGAGTCAGTTGCCGTTGGAAAATCCAATTGCTGCAGCAAAACAAGAATTGGGTTTAGACCAACAGCAACAACATATTGCGTTATTGCCTGGTAGCCGACGTGGTGAAATTGAGCGTTTAGGGCCGTTAGTTTTAGATGCGGCTTATATTTTGACGCAAAAATATCCGCAGTTTAAGTTTTTAATTCCTGCAATTAATGATGCACGTAAACAACAAATTGAAGCGTTACTGCAGTCTTATCCGAGTGCATTACAAGACAAAGTGCAATTGATGGAAAATCGTGGCACAGAATCCAAAATTGGTCGTCAGGTAATGAATGCGTCCGATATGATTGCACTGGCTTCAGGCACGGCGACGTTAGAAGCGATGCTATTACATCGTCCAATGGTTACGTTTTATAAGCTCAATCGCATTACGTACTGGATTGCGAAACTGTTGGTGAAAATTCCTTATTATTCATTGCCAAATATTATTGCAGGTAAAAAGGTGATTCAGGAATTAATTCAGGATGATGCAACACCAGAGCGTTTGGCAGCAGAAATTGAAAAGTTAATTTATATCGAAACTGCACAAATTCAAGTGATGCAACATATCACTATGCATAAGCAATTATTGTCCGATAACAGCGAAGACCCTGCACAAGCAATTTTGGCGATTTTAGATCGTTAAACTGTTCATTTCGTGATTGCATTGTTGTTTTGAAACTGCTGCCGATACTGGCTAGGTGTTAGCTCGAATTGCTTTTTAAAAGTTTGGCTAAAGGCGGTTTCGGAAGAATAACCGACACGATGGGCAATTTGTTGAATCGACAATTGTCCTTGCTGTAAATAATGCGATGCCAAGCGTAGCCGATGTTGTTGTAAGTATGCCAAAGGCGGCTCACCAATCACCTGATTAAACAAATTGGCAAATTTAGAACGTGACATGCAACATTGTTCTGCCAAACTTTCTACCGTCCATGCTTTTTCGGGTTGACCATGAATAGCTGCGAGCGCATTGGAAAGTTCAGGATGTGCCAAAGCGCCGAGCCAGTTATTTGAGTCATCAAGCTGAAAAATATAATCACGCACACATTCAATCAGTAAAATACTGACCAAGTGATCTAATATTTTATCCCGTCCCGGTCGGATTTGATGACTTTCCACCGCTAAAAATTGCAAGCCAATTTGTAACCACTCGGGCGCTGTGCTGCACATGATATGCGGAATATGCAGATATTCGGGTAGGGCACTTAAAAGCGGTTTTGCCATGGTGGTGTCCATGTGGCATTGAATCACCAAAATAAATGCGTCTTCAGCTTGTGTGTGATTTATCGTGCCAAAATTTATTGACTGCTGTGACTGAATTTGAAATAAATCCGAAATATCAAAGTGTTCTGTCCAGTGAGTGTCTGCAGTTGCACTTGCGTAATGACTGCAACCCGATGGAATCAGGACAATATCACCTGCATCAATGTGAAGGTGTGTCTGTGCAGATAAATGGATATGCAGCGAGCCTTGTAGTACTACATAAGCCAGCATTGCCCCTTGGTCACGATATTGAAATGACCAATCTCCTTGAGGATTTAAATAGATATATTCTGATTGGTGCAGATGTATATCATCAAAAATTTTACTTAAAGCATCCATATTTTAAGCATAAATCATTATAAAAAATAAACCTGTGATTTCAGGACAATATAGCGCATTTTTGCGCCAAAGACTTTTGCATAGCTTTTTTGGACGTCTGCAACTGTTCATTCTCGTGTCTTTCCTCAAATATATAGGTAGAACAGCGTAGAAGGAAGAAAATAAGATGAACGCACCACTTCATTTGCTTAAAGAGATGGAACAGGATGTTCCTTATAAAAGCGCGGCTCAACTCGATAAAAAGCGTTATTTATGGTTGATCAGCCCATTTTTACCTGTATTGGGGATGGGGATTTTGGCGGGTTATCAATTCGCTCCGAAGCCTGCGAAAAAAGTTTTTGCTCTAGGTGGCCCTTTATTATTGCATGTGATTATTCCAACAATTGATACTTTAATTGGTCAAGATGCCAATAACCCAAGCAATGAAGATGTGAAACGACTTGAGGAAGATCGGTATTATTCGCGTTTGGTGAAAAGTTTTATTCCTTTGCAATATGCCGCCAATATTTATGCAGCTTATTTGGTTGGACGGCCACAAACCTCGTTAGTCGATAAAATTTTTCTGGGTATTTCCATGGGGATGGTGAATGGTATTGCTGTCAATACTGCGCATGAACTCAGCCATAAATCTTCAAAAATAGATCACTTACTGTCACATTTGGCTTTAGCACCAACAGGATATAACCATTTTCGGGTTGAGCATCCGTATGGGCATCATAAACGTGCTGCGACACCTGAAGACCCTGCATCTTCACGTATGGGAGAAACATTTTATGAGTTTTGGCCCCGCACGGTAAAAGGTTCGTTTAAGTCTGCACTGCAAATTGAAACTCAGCGTTTAAAACGTAAAGGCAAAAGTTTTTGGTCGAAAGACAATGAATTATTACAAGGCTGGGGCATGAGTGCGGCATTTCATGCTGCATTGTTGGCGCGTTTTGGTACTGGGATCATTCCGTATTTGGCGACACAGGCTTTTTATGGCATTAGCCTGTTTGAAATAATTAATTATATAGAACATTATGGCTTGCTTAGACAAAAAGATGCGCATGGCAAATATGAGCGCACTATGCCTGAACACAGCTGGAATAATAACAATATTGTGACCAATTTGTTTTTGTATCAATTACAACGTCATTCCGATCATCATGCTTATCCAACCCGACCATTTCAGGCTTTGCGACATTTTGATGAAGCGCCTGAATTACCAAGCGGTTATGCCAGCATGTTGCTGCCTGCCATGATTCCACCTTTGTGGTTTAAAATTATGGATAAACGTGTATTTGAACATTATCAAGGCAATTTAAACAAAGCCAATATTCAGCCTAAACGCCGTGCACGAATTTTTAAGAAATTTGGTGTGGTGGATAATTGATTGAATTATTAAGATTATTTTTTAATATTCATTTTGATATTTCTTTTGTATATATCTTTCAAAGGAAAGATTGAGATGTATACCAGATGTCTATTTTCACTCATCTTACTATGAATTGACTTCATCTCATTTTGGCGCATAATAAAGTTATATATTTATATAATATTGAGGTGGGTATGATTCATACAAACTTGAGAAAAGTAGGTGGTTCGGTCATGCTTGCCGTACCGCCTACATTATTAAAAAGTTTAGGTTTAGATGCGGGAAAGGAAGTTTCTCTGAGCATTGTGAATGGTAAGTTAGTGGTCGAACCTAAAGCGAAGCCATCTTATAAATTGGCTGACTTGCTGCAAGAGCATCAAGCTTTAGCATTAGAGCAAGATGCGTGGCATGATGTAAAAGCAGTTGGGCGAGAAGAAATCTAATGAATCAAGGCGATATTTATTTGATTTCATTAGATCCAACACTTGGACATGAACAACAAGGTAAGCGACCTGTATTTGTTATTTCACCTAAGTCATTTAATCTTATTACTAAAATGCCGATTGTTTTGCCTATTACTTCTGGTGGAAACTTTGCACGAAATATGGGTTTCGCTGTAGAGCTTATTGGTGGGAAAACTACAGGTATTGTGCGTTGTGATCAATCTAGAGCTTTAGATTTTGAAGCTAGACACGCGCGGTTTTTAGAATCCTCGCACGCAGATGTTTTGGATGAGGTTTTAGCAAGATATATCGCAATTTTTTCACCTGAAGATTAATTTATATAGAAAAAGACAGAAATTTATAGCAATATTTCTATGAAAATCTGTCTTTTATCTTACTTTACTATATGCCTTAAATCATAAAATCACTTGAGCTCACTCGAACTTTTACCTAATTCACGACGGGCAATAATCAATAGCTGAATCTGTTGCGTACCTTCAAAAATATCTAAAATTTTCGAATCACGTGCCCATTTTTCCAATAACTCATCTTCGTTATAACCCACCGATGCAGCTAACTCGACACACCTGAGCGTGATTTCATTACACACGCGACCAGCTTTGGCTTTGGAAATAGAAGCTTCGCGTGAGTTAGGCTGTTTATTGTCTGCCATCCATGCTGCTTTGAGCATCAATAAACGTGCGGCTTCCCATTCTGCTTCCATCCGATAAGTCTGTGCTGCGATATGTGAACACTGTAAATAGGGCGTGGCATAATTTGCATCTAATTGGTCTTTAAAAATTTCCTTAATCCGCTCTAAAGCGGCTTTGGCACAACCAACGGCCATAGCTGCCACCAAAGGGCGAGTGTTATCAAAGGTTTCCATCACACCTGCAAACCCTTTGGCAACATCAATTTCTGCATTGCCTAAAAGGTTGCTCGCAGGAACACGGCAATTTTCAAATCGAATTGTTGCTGTGTCCGAGGCTTTAATCCCTAATTTATGTTCTAAGCGTTCCACAGTCATGCCAGGTGTGCCCTTAGTCACAACAAAGGATTTGATCGCAGCACGTCCCAGTTTTTTGTCTAAGGTTGCCCACACAACAACGGCATCGGCGCGGTCACCAGAGGTCACAAAAATCTTTTCACCATTTAAAATATATTCATTGTCTACTTTGGTGGCAGTGGTACGAATAGCCGCAGAGTCAGAACCACAGTTGGGTTCGGTAATTGCCATGGCTGCCCAAACACCATTAAAGCGTTGTAATTGTTCTTCATTGGCCACCGCAGCAATCGCAGAATTACCTAAACCTTGGCGTGGCATACTGAGTAATAAACCTGTATCGCCATAACACATTTCGACAATACTCAGTGCGGTAGACATATTTACGCCATTTTTGTTACCTGTAGATGTGTCACCACGTTTGTTGACTGCTGCACCTGCATTCATGCCATCGCCTGCTTGGTTCATGCCATCAACCAAGGCTGCAAGCATGTCTAATTCTTTCGGGTAGGCGTGTTCGGCTTTATCATATTTCCTTGAAATGGGACGTAATACATTTAAAGCAACTTCATGTGCCTGATCGACCAACATTTTGAATTTTTTTGGATTTTGTAAATTCATGGATGTATTCCTTATTTTTCTAGCTGGCTATCGTTTATTGATGGTGTGAGATTAAGCATGCAAGCCTGAATGCATAATTGCAGTCGCACGTAAATCACGATACCAACGCTCTACAGGATGTTCTTTGGTAAAGCCATGACCACCTAAAATTTGCACGCCATTGGTGGCAATTTGCATAGATTTTTCTGCACAGAGCAGACGTGCTAAATATGCTTCTCGATGAAAGTTTTTACCCGATTCGGCAAGACTCGCTGCATTCAGCAACAGCATGCGCATGGCTTCAATTTCAATGGCCATATCTGCAATCATAAAAGCCACACTTTGACGATGTGAAATTGGTTCGCCAAATGCAGTGCGCTCATTGGCATAGCGAATACAATAACTTTTCACTGCTTCACAGCAACCAACTGCCATGGCGCACCACATGAGATTGCCTAAATCTAAAAATGCGCTGTAATCGAAATCATCTGTGCCTAAACGCTCCGCAGGGGTTTGATTAAACTTTAAAGTCGCCGTTTCGCAGGCTTTTAAGCCCATTGCAGGCGCTGCTTTAAATTGAATAGAAGCATCACGTTGCACAATGAACACATCGGCTTGACCATTTAGCTCTGCACTAACCAAAAATAAATCTGCTGTTTCGGCCAAAATCACCAGCGTTTTTTCACCTGTAATTAGGTACTGTCCATTTTGCAAAGTCGCTTTGGTTTTTAGCTGATACGGATTAAACGCAGCAGTATTTTCCTGAATCGCAAAAGTGGCTTGAAGTGGCGTTGGATGGTTCGCGTCTGTTTCGGAAAACGCAGATAAATACTGATTTTGAACCTGTTCTGAACCCCAGCGAGTTATGGCATTCATTACGCCAAATGTGGAAAGTAATCCTGCGGTTAAGCCAAAGTCGCCACGTGCCAATTGTTCGGCAATTAAAATATGGCTGACAATATTTTGTTCAGTGGCAACACCGCCTAAAGCTTCGGGCAGAGCATAGGTGTTCAAACCTAAATCTGTGCTGTATTGCCATAATACTTGTGGGAATTTCGCATCATGATCTGCCTGATGTGCCAATGGATAGATCACTTCTGTAGCAAATTGCTGCATGGCATCGACCAGCATTTGCTGTTCTTCACTCAATGACAAATCAAATAAATCTTTGGATTGACGTGTCAGTCGTTGTTGCGGTAATTTTTGTGTGCTTTTAAAATTTTTTTGAGTGGTTTCAAAGGTTTTAAAACCTGCTTTGGCTGAGTGATATAGAGATTGTTCAACCCATTTGCGTAATTTGAATTGATCGAGCAGATCACTCGATGCCATTTTAGTGAGTAGCGCTAAGCCGAATCCTTGGGCTTTGTTTATCATTTGACTCATGATTGTGTTGTCCTACACAGAGAATGCTTGTTTTTTATGCTGACATGCAGACTATAAAAAAACTATGTCATTGCTGACATGCAGAATTGTCAAAGATAAACGGTAAAAATTTTCTTATAACTGGACTAATATGTGGATTTTTATAGATTATTAATTTTATAGAAATCTACGCTTTTAAAATAAATTGACCTAAATGACAATTGCATCGAGTGGGCAACAATCATTTAGGTCTATATAACAGCTTTGATCAAAGAAATAAAAGTTGGGACTTAAATAAACTTTTGAATCATTTTGCGGACATTGGTTTTCGCATCAATCACGGTCATAAAGGTGTAGGCACCAATAAATTTACGGCTAATAAACATAAATTCTTTAGGCGGCACACTAAAGTAACGCGAAGCCATCGATTTAGATGCTTGTTGCATGACACGGCTATGCAGCTGACTTTTTTTCCAGTCATAGCGCGATTGTTCATCCATCACGCCTGCAGGTAAATCGCGGTTATTATCTAAGTGACTAAAGGCTTCGGTTGCCAATAGAAACACTTTTGCCATGTCAGGTTTAATGCTTTCAGGGATGCTGTCAAAAAACTCATAACCCGTCATGGCATTCACCATCATTTGTGGGTCGTGGTAATAACCCGCCTTGATCAAATTACGCGCCACAGTCAGCAAGTGTTGATCAAATTGACGAATAGCACCAAAGTCGAGCAGTACAATTTTATCGTGAATATCTTCACCATTACCTAAGCGAACTAAGTAGTTGCCAAAGTTCGGGTCAGTCTGCATTTCGCCCCATTCAAATACTTCACGCACAGCAATTTCTAAAGAGGCTTCGCCTAATTGGTTACGGCGTTCTTGAGGTAATGAGAGCATGACAGGGCTGTTAATCGGTACGCCACGTTCAAAGGTCATACACAGCACTTGGTCGCTACAGTATTCATCCACAATTTGCGGCACAATGTAGCGCGGATCATCTTTTAAACGGGCAGCAAAACGACGTGTCGTTTCCGCTTCAATTTGATAGTTGACTTCACGATGCATCATTTCACGCACTTCATCAAACCACTGATCAAATTCACGGGTTTGCGGCACCATGCGTGTCAATTTGAGCATATTTCTAAATAGGCTCATGTCTGAGTCAATCGCATCTGCTACGCCTGGATATTGGATTTTTAATACCAACTCCAAACCATCCGACTTGCGGGTCGCGCGGTGAACTTGAGCCAAAGAGGCTGTACCTAATGGCTCATGATCAATGGTGAGATCATCAAGTTTGGCACCTAACTGTGCCTGTAATTGCTGTTTAATTGCAGGCCATGCCAATGCGACAGTCTGGTTATTCAGCGTGTTGAGTGCTTGCGTAATTTCTTCAGGTAAAAAATGTTCGCCGTACAGCGCCATCATTTGCCCAATCTTCACGATAGAGCCTTTGAGTTTGCCAATTTCAGCCACCAAGTAATCGGCTTGTTCTTTCATGGCTTTTTTTCGTTTACGTTCTTTTTCTTCTTCGCTTGAAAACATAGAGGTGGCATTCGAGGCTGCCCATCGTGTTCCTGCAAGTAAAGATGCCTTTGCGATGGATAAGCGTCGATCCATAGAGGAAGTCTTGAGTTGTTTAAGCTTATCGTTCTGATCTGACATTAAAATCAATCCTTAAATCAGCAATACGCAGGAAAATTAGATTGTAACGGATATTAGCGCGTCTTAACGTATTAAAAAAGTTCAACTTGCTGAACGACGAGTTTCCTCGTGAAAAAAGTATGAAAAACGGCTTAAAAGTACTTTTACATCCGATATTGCACTTTGGTTTCGGCTTTTTTCATCAATTGCGCTTTGTTGTCTTGGATAAATTTGAGAATCATCAATTTTACAGAATCGTGTAAAAAACCATGCGCATATCCCTTAACAATAATCACGCTGGGCAAACTAAAAAATAGATATTTGGCATCATCTAATGACGAATTTTCAAAAATGCCGTTTTCAATCAAAATTTGCTGAAAAAATTGTTTTTCAATCAAGACTGCTTCGGAGTGGTTGTCGTTCCAATAGCTTTGGCGCATGGCCATCAAATTATTGTGTTTGTAGCTCATAAGGCTGAAAGTTTCATCTATAAAATGAGTAATTCAATTATTGGGATATTGTCACATTTTTCAATGATTGTTGTGCATTTATCATAGACTGAATCATAAAAAGCAGGGGATTGACTATATGCTTTTTAACCTGAATCTTGTAGCATCAATGCAGCAATTTGGGTTTTGTAAAATTATAAAATATTGAAAATTTACCGCGCTTTAAAAACAGACTGCGCTCAGGGGAAAATATGAAAGTTTGGATATTTACACTATTGGGGATGCTGACTTTGGGTACAGCTCAAGTTTGGGCGAATGGCGTTTCACAAGGCTATACGCAATGTATGAACAATAGTTATGGCAAAATTTCCCAATCGCAAAAATGTATTAAAACTGAGCAAAAAGCACAAACCAAACGACTCAAAAAACACTATAAAGCCTATGTAAAACGCAGCGCAGGCAATGCCAGTAATATTCAACAACAGCATCAACTTTGGGAAAACCATGTAAAACAACGCTGTTATTTATCGACTCAAAGCGATTTTGCCGCATTACAACGTGCACAATGTGTTTTGCTGCAAACAGCAGAGCGCGCTGATTATTATCAAGGTCAGTTTGTGGGAATCAAATAAGTAAAACCATAGTAAATAAATTACTTGGAAACTGCTTAAACATTATAAAACCGAGCAAAACAAGGTATCATAAGGCGTTTTAAAATTTGACCTTGGAGCGCCTTAAGTGGATCGACCGACAATTAGCCCTGAACATTTGCAGGAAGCTGCTGAAAACCTATCAACCATTCGTGATTTTATTCGCTTTGGGGTTACAGCACTACGTCAATACGATGCACATTTAGGTCAAGGTACAGAAGATTATTTTGCAGAAAGTTCTGCATTGGTGTTACAAACTTTGTCTTTAGACTGGAATGCAGACGCTGAAATTTTAGATGCAAAATTATTGCCGAGCGAAGCAGCTGAATTTTTAAGCTTGCTCGAACGTCGTATCAATGAAAAAGTACCAACTTCTTACTTATTAAACTTGGCGTATTTCTTCGGAAAACCATTTTATGTCGATGAGCGTGTTCTAATTCCACGTTCACCTATTGCCGAGCTAATTGAAAATCGTTTTGCGCCATATTGCCTAGATGAAGAAGGTCAAATGCGCGAAGCAGATAACAATTTACCAGCCAATGCTGCGCCTAAAACCCCACAACGTATTTTGGATATGTGCACGGGTTCAGGTTGTATTGCGATTGCTTTGGCTTATGCTTTTCCAGATGCTGAAGTCGATGCAACTGACATTTCAAAAGATGCTTTGGAAGTCGCACAAATTAACTGTGAACATCACAACAAACAATACCAAGTGGCGTTGCTTGAGTCTGATTTATTCGCCAAAATCCCAGCCGAAAATCAGTATGATTTAATCGTATCTAACCCGCCGTATGTTGATGCGGAAGATATGGCAGATTTACCTGAAGAATTCCATCATGAGCCAGAATTGGCATTGGCAGCAGGGCAAGACGGCTTAGATTTAGTCCGTAAAATGTTGGCGCAGGCGGCAGATTACTTAACTGAAGATGGTCTGATTGTGATTGAAGTAGGTAATTCTGAATGGGCGATGAAACAGAATTTCAACACGGTTGATTTGCACTGGTTAAAATTCCAAAAAGGTGGTTCAGGTATTTTTGCATTGACTGCAGCACAATGCCGTCAATATCGCGATTTATTTATTCAATCTGTTCAAGCATAAGGAGTCGTTGGACGTGGCAGGTAATAGTATAGGGCAACTTTTCCGTGTAACGACTTGTGGTGAATCTCATGGCGTAGGTCTGATGGCGATTGTCGATGGCGTGCCACCGGGGATTGAACTGTCTGCAGAAGATTTACAAAAAGATTTGGATCGCCGTAAACCGGGTACGTCTAAGTTTGCGACACAGCGTAAAGAACCCGATGAAGTTGAAATTATTTCAGGTGTCTTTGAAGGTAAAACCACTGGAACTTCAATTGGTTTACTGATTCGTAATACTGACCAAAAATCGAAAGACTACGGTAATATTGCACAGACTTTCCGCCCTGGGCATGCAGATTATACCTATACGCAAAAGTATGGTTTCCGCGATTATCGTGGTGGTGGACGTTCAAGCGCACGTGAAACAGCAATGCGCGTTGCAGCAGGTGCAATTGCAAAAAAATACCTGTTCGAAAAATTTGGAATTGTGATTCGTGGTCACGTCACTCAAATTGGTACAGAAAAAGCTGAAAAGCTAGATTGGAACGAAGTACCAAACAATCCATTTTTCTGTGGCGATGCCGATGCTGTACCACGTTTTGAAGCTTTGGTAACGTCTTTGCGTGAACAGGGTACAAGCTGTGGTGCAAAACTGGAAATTGTGGCTGAAAAAGTTCCTGTGGGTTGGGGGGAACCTGTTTTTGATCGTTTAGATGCCGATATTGCCCATGCCATGATGTCTATCAATGCTGTGAAAGGCGTTGAAATTGGAGATGGTTTTGCAGTGGCAGCGCAGTTTGGGCATGAAACCCGTGACGAACTGACCACTGACGGCTTTTTGGCGAACCATGCAGGCGGTATTTTAGGCGGTATTTCTAGTGGTCAAGATATTCGTGTTGCGATTGCTTTAAAACCAACAGCCAGTATTACTACACCTGGTAAAACCATTAATTTAAACCGTGAAGATACGGATGTACTGACCAAAGGACGCCATGATCCTTGCGTAGGTGTGCGTGCAACGCCAATTGCAGAAGCTATGCTTGCGATTGTATTGATGGATCATTTCATGCGTCATCGTGCGCAGAATGCCGATGTGGTTGCACCGTTTGCACCCATTGAGCCGAAATAACAATATGCTTTAAGCAAGGTGCATAATCATTGCCAAGTGCGAAAATATGTTGTGAAAAAAGCCAAACCGTAGTGTTTGGCTTTTTTCTGCCTGAGTTTTGAGCTTAGTTCTTCTTTTAGATTGTAAGTTTCAAAATTTTATACGCTGTTTTATATGGTGAAGATGCAGAGGAATGATCTGCGGCTCCTAAATATTAAGCCAATAAAAAAGAGCGCATATTGCGCTCTTTTCAAGGAATTTATTTACACCTCATTAAAGAAACCAAGTGTAATAACCCCAAATCATCAATGGCCAAGCCACAAATGGGCTAAATAACCATTTCCAAAACCAAAAGCGTGGAATAAAACCAACACCGTGTACAAAGCCACCTGAAATACCAATCATAATAAACATCATGGCACGGTGGCTATATTCACCGTTGGCATCCAGCATTGCTGCTGGATGAAGAAGCAGTACAGCTGCGAGTGGGAATGCCAATAAACATGAAATAACCATCGCAATCTTGTTCGGTTTTTGAACTGTTGTTTCAGCGTTCACTGCAGTGTCTGTCATCTAATTATTCCGCGTCAAGGTCTTGATGAGATTCAATATACAGGGCACTCAAGACACCTGCAAAGCATGCCATCAGAATACCGAGAATCCATGCAAAGTACCACATAATTTATTCTCCTTAGACACAGCCTTAGTAAAGGCTGTGTGAATTCTCTTTAATGTGCTTGTTGGTGATAACGCCCCACATTTTGTAGTAACACCAAGTGGTGTATAGCAAAATAATTGGTACGAAGATACATGCTGCAACAGTCATTACAGTTAATGTGTTTTTACTTGATACCGCATCCCACATGGTCAAGCTTGCAACTGGGTTGAGGCTTGATGGCATTAAGAATGGGAACAATGCAAAACCTGCAGTTAAAATCGCACCGATCACCGCTAAAGATGAACCTGTGAAACTTAAACCAGCTTTGTTTTTACCTGCTGCAAGAATAATCAAAATACCGCCCAAGATGCCCATAATTGGTGCAATCATGGTAATAGGGTACGCTGAGTAGTTGTTCATCCAACCTGGGTTTGCATTGGTTAAAACTTCTTTAGCCAATGGGTTTGCTACGCCGTTCGTGTCGTATGGAGTGACTAGGGTATAACCTTCGATACCACCGAAGTATAGCCATGCGCCTGCACCCAAGAAACACACAAGGAACACAATGCCCATGATTTGCGTTGCTTTTGCAGAGCGTGCACGTAAGTCACCATCGGTACGCAGCATTAACCATGCACCACCATGCGCGCAAAGCATAGACAAGCTGACTAAACCACACACTAAAGCGAATGGGTTTAATAATGCAAAGAAGCTGCCTGTATATGTTGAACGTACAGTTTCGTCTAGGGTAAATGGTACGCCAAGGAACATATTACCAAACGCAACACCGAACACTAATGCAGGAACTGCACCACCTACAGCCAAACCCCAGTCCCAAGATGTACGCCATTTGGTGTTTTCAAGTTTTGAGCGGTAGTCAAAACCAACTGGGCGCAGGAATAGGGCAAACAGAACTAAGAGTAGTGCCCAATACATGCCTGAGAATGCTGTTGCATATACCATTGGCCAAGCAGCAAATAACGCGCCACCCGCTGTAATGAACCAAACCTGGTTACCATCCCAGTGCGGTGCAATCGTGTTGATTGCAGCACGGCGTTCTTCGTCATTTTTACCTACAAATGGCATGATCGCCATTGAGCCCATGTCGAAGCCATCGGTGAGGGCAAAGCCAATGAGTAATACACCCACTAACACCCACCAAATGATTTTGAGTAATTCATATTCGATCATGCTTAAGCCTCCTCATTGGCTTTTTTCGCAGCTTCAATTTTCTCGAAGTGGTATTTACCAGTATGAAGCGAGCTTGGGCCTAGACGTGAGAATTTGATCATCAAGTACATTTCAATAATCAGCAAAACGGTATAGAACGCTGCCAATGCAATGATTGAGCCCCATACGTCGCCAGTGCTGAGTGAAGATGCAGACAAGTGTGTTGGAAGTACTTCACCAATTGTCCATGGTTGACGACCAACTTCTGCTACATACCAACCTGTTTGCGCTGCAATCCAAGGTAATGGTAATGAGAATAACGCAAATTTTAATAACCAAGGTTTGCTTTCTGCGTTGCGTTTAGCCACTGCAAAAGTTGCAAGTGCGAATAACAACAGCATTAAGAAACCAGAAGCTACCATGGCACGGAATGCCCAGAACAAACTTGGTACGTGTGGAATAGTATCCGCAGCAGCCATTTTAATTTGTTCGTCAGTCGCATCTACTACGTTTGGCGTGTATTTTTTCAACAATAAACCATAACCCAAATCGGTTTGAGTTTGCTCAAATGCAGCTTTAAGTTCAGGAGATTGGTCGCCCGCACGTAATTGCTCAAGTTGTTGATAAGCAACCATACCGTTACGAATACGAACTTCGTGGTTTGCGATCAGGTCTTTAATACCAGTCACTTCTTCGGTGATAGAACGCGTTGCAATAATCCCCATGACATAAGGAATTTTAACTGCGTAATCTGTCGTTTGCGTTTCTTCGTTTGGAATACCAAATAAAGTGAACGCTGCAGGAGCAGGGTGAGTATCCCATTCTGCTTCAATTGCTGCGAGTTTGGTTTTTTGAACATCACCTAATTCATAACCTGATTCATCACCAAGTAGAATTACAGATAAAGTAGAAGCTAAACCGAAAATTGCTGCAATAGCGAATGAACGACGCGCAAATGGCAAGTCTTGCTTTTTCAATAAGTAATAACTTGAAATCGCTAAAACGAAAATAGCACCCGTTACATAACCTGCAGAAACAGTGTGTACGAATTTAACTTGCGCAACAGGGTTAAAAATTAACGCCCCGAAGTCAACCAATTCCATACGCATGGTTTCGTAGTTAAAGGTAGAACCCACTGGGTTCTGCATCCAGCCGTTGGCAACTAAAATCCAGAGAGCGGACATATTAGAACCAAGCGCAACCAGCCACGTTACACATAAGTGCTGCACTTTGGAGAGGCGATCCCATCCAAAGAAGAATAAACCAATGAAGGTCGATTCTAAGAAGAAGGCCATTAAACCTTCAATTGCGAGTGGTGCACCAAAGATATCACCCACGTAGTGTGAGTAATACGCCCAGTTTGTACCAAACTGGAACTCCATGGTTAAACCAGTGGTTACCCCTAAGGCAAAGTTAATACCGAAGAGTTTTCCCCAGAATTTGGTCATGTCTTTATAAATTTCTTTACCAGAAATCACATACGTGGTTTCCATAATGGCAAGAATAAAAGCCAGACCTAAAGTCAGTGGAACAAAAATAAAGTGATACATCGCGGTCATTGCGAATTGGAACCGCGAGAGATCGACCACGCTTTCAGAAATCATCAACGTGTCTCCTTGATTGAGGAAGGACTGCCAGCAATACGCTCAGCAACTTGTGAATCAAAATTTTGAGGAATAGTTGGGGCATCAAACCAAATATTTTTGATGACCATTAACAGCACGACCTTAATTATTAAAATGATCGTGAGTTCACGAACTACTTTTCTATTTAAATCTTTAGGAACTAAGCTCACTTTTATAAGCCTATTTTTTAAACTGTGTTTTATATTATTAAACAAAAACATACAAAAAAAAATAGCTGGCACAGTTAAAATGCAAATATATTGTTAACTTATTATAAATCAATAGTTTGTTTTTGGGTGTTGCAGAGTAAATGGAGGAAAGTAATATTTTTTAAACTTGACAGAAACACTTGTAATTAATAATTCCAAATCTGACTAAAATACTTATATTTTAAAAAAGCAAATCAGACTAAATTGCTATGAATAAAAATCAATCTAAAAATAGCAATAAATTAGAGATATTATCAGCTAATAATTATTCTCATTCTTTTGTTAAAGTTTAATGACGATTCCGCATATTTTTTTATTTCCCTACAATGTAGTGGTGCTTTGTCTTTGGCTTAGTCTAGGGTAAACAGCATTTTTTCATAATGATTTTGTGTAAATATTGTTCAGATCACATGAAATGTATCGTTTATAAACAAACAGATTGTGTTGAGTTTGAGTGAAAAATTTTAACTTTCTTAGGTCAGCAAGATTGGTTTTAAATCTTAAAAAATAACTTATTGATTGCTAAATAGGTTATTTGATGCCGAAATTTTTTTGGCAAGATAGTGAGATCTTTTTTTGCGCACAATAATAATTTGAGCTTGAAATTCAAGCTCACCAAATTCAGGTTCAACCTGCACATAATGCAGTTGCCCAAACTCATCACGTACACGTGCTTGTGCAGAAAAACCAGGACGGGCATTACCACTGGAAATTGTGGCTAAACGTCCGAGTAAATCGACTTGGCGCACGCTATATTTGGGCTTAATCACTTGGTCTAAACAGTGAATCATGAAGACTGTAAAAAAGATGGCAATAATAAACGCTGGAATAATAATGTAATAAGCAGGAACGAAATGTTGTTGTTGTGAGTAAATCAAAAACTGTAAAAAATATCCTGCAACACTGAAATTCATCAGTAAAAAAACAAAAATCAGTACTTTAGAAAATTTAACATCTAAAAGTGGCGATTCTGTAATTCGTTGTGAAAATGCACGTTTGAGCAACTGACTTGGACGAAAATTAAAGTAATAACCAATCGTTTCGACAGTGCTGAGTAGCAATAAAACAACTAGGCTGAGGTGAAAGGGCATTAAGTTCAAATCAGATAAAAACTCATGCATGCGCTAAACTCACGTGTTGAAATATTTATAGGTGATGCTATTTAGACACAGATCATTGATCTAGCTCTGCTTAGAGAGCATAGATAAATGATCTAGTTTTGTATAGAGCTAAGATTTGGAACTTTTCGCTTCTTTCTGAAAGTTGCAAAAAAGTTAGTCGTTGATCAAGTAAATCCCACCATCTGAATGAACGCTGATCTCGACTTTTTCAAGTGATTGACCTAAACAAGGGCCAGAAATACATTCACCTGTTTCAACCATAAACAATGCACCATGCGTTGAGCATTCGATATATTCTTGGTCGCGGTCTAAGAACTGGTTTTCTAAAAATTCTAATTCCACTTGTAGGTGTGGGCAGACGTTTTGGTAAGCGTAATACATGCCATCACGTTGGGTGATAAAAATTGTGTCACCATTTGGCGTTTCGTAGGCACGTGCTTCACGCTCAGGAATGTCTTCCATCATACAAATTTTATTCATTATGCAGATTCCTTTTGAATGCTATGCAAAAGTTTAGCGTAATCTTCTACCGCAAGACGAGGGCCGAATTGAGAAACCACTTCACTTGAAATCAGAATGGCAAGTTGAGCTGCAGTTTGGAAACCTAAGCCTGCATTGAGTGCATACAGGAATGAACCTGCAAAGGCATCACCCGCACCGTTGGCATCAACAGCAGTGACTTGACGACCTGGTACAGAAAAAGCGTTGTTGCCATCATAAATTAGGGCACCTTGTGCGCTCAATGTAATGACAATGTATTTGCTTTTTTGTTTTAGTTGTTCTAATGCCGCTTCAGCCGTTTCCGTTCCTGTGTACATCATGGCTTCTTGCTGGTTACAGAAGATCAAATCCACACCATCATCTAGTAACTCATCCAAACCTTCACGCGCATATTGCACCATGGCAGGATCAGATAAAGTCAGTGCAATTTTAACCTGATTGGCTTTGGCAATTTCACGCGCTTGTTTTACCGCAGCACGTGCAGTATCACTAGTAGATAAATAACCTTCGATATAAAGCCATTTTGCTGTTTTAAGTGGCTCAAAATCAATTTGTGTAGCAGAAAGTTCTGCGGTAATGCCCAAGTAAGTGTGCATGGTACGTTCAGAGTCATCACTCACAAGTACCATACAAGTCCCTGTAACGCCTTCACTGACCGATTTGGTTGTGGTGTGAATACCTGCTTCATTTAAGCCTTTGAGGTAAATATCACCCAATTCATCGTTACCAACACGGCAGGCATAGAAGGCTTGACCACCTAAAGCACTAAATGCAACGGTGGTATTTGCGGCAGAACCACCCGAAGCTTGGCCTTTATGTCTTTGTGTTTTAATTAAGTTGTTGTATAAATTTGCTTGTGTTTCACCATCGGTTAATTGCATAGTACCTTTTTGCAAGCTATGTTGAATGAGAAAGTCATCCGAGACTTGAAATTCTTGGTCAATTAATGCATTACCAATTGCAAAAAGGTCAACAGTTGCCATGTCTTTAAATCACAGTCAAAATTAAAAACGCTAAGTTTACACCAATGCTCAGGATTGCTGTAGTTTCATGAATAAAATTCAGCTGAATGAATGTTATTGATGAAAAATAGGGGTTTAGCAGAGTTATCAGGAAGGTTAGATGAACATCGAAATTAAAGAAGCACAAGAGTTACCAACGCAAATTCAGACTTTGGCCAAACATGCTGCTCAAGAAGGCTTTGATTTTGTCCATCGTTTAATTGAAGAATGGGAAAGTGGTAAAAACCGCTTTAATCAGCCTGGTGAGTTTTTATTGTTTGTTTACGATGGTGATCAATTGGTTGCATGTGGTGGCTTAAACCAGCAATGGAATGAGCAAGATATTGAAAGTCGTATTGGACGTGTACGTCGTTTTTATGTTTTGCCAAATTATCGTAAACATGGCGTAGGTAAACAGCTCTTGCAACATTTAGAGAAAAAAGCACGTGCTAATTTTTCGGCGTTGTGTTTAAACACTGATACCAAATCGGCAGCGCATTTTTATCAAAAACAGAATTATGTGTATGTCGAAAATCATCCAAACTATAGTTATTTTAAATACCTGATCTAGTTTTGCTCATGCTACAGCCAGTGCAGCGCAGCATTTTGTTGATACTTTGCAAATTTCAATCAATTTAGTCGGGTTTTCAACGTGAATTATCTAAAGAACTAAAGCTATAATGGCTTTAGTTTTTTATTTGCTTATTTTTAGGAGATCACATGACTGTAGATGTCACTGAAACCATTTCCCAGACTGTACATCCTGCGTTTCAGTTGGTACGTCAACACCATGTTGAAGCCTTAGACATTTTAGTGTCTGAATATAAACATAAAGTTACAGGTGCGGTGCATTATCACTTAGCGACAGAACATGATGAAAATGTATTTTTAGTCGCATTTCGCACTCAGCCGATGGACTCCAAAGGTGAGGCACATATTTTAGAACATACTGCGTTGTGTGGTTCTGAAAAATTCCCTGTCCGTGACCCGTTCTTTTTAATGATTCGTCGTTCATTGAATACTTTTATGAACGCATTTACCGCGGCAGATTGGACAGCTTATCCATTTGCAACACAAAACAAAAAAGATTTCCAAAACCTGCTTGCGGTGTATATGGATGCGGCTTTTGCAGCCAATTTAAATCCTCTCGATTTTGCTCAGGAAGGTATTCGTATTGAGCTGGAAAATGGCGAGCCTGTTTATAAAGGCGTGGTATTTAATGAAATGAAAGGTGCGATGAGTTCGCCATCCGATCAGCTTTATCACCAATTGGCTTATCATTTATTCCCTGAAACAACTTACCACTACAATTCAGGTGGCGACCCGAAAGATATTCCAGATTTAACCTATCAAGAATTGGTAGATTTTTATAAGTCACATTATCACCCAAGTAATGCGGTATTTATGACTTTTGGCAATACGCCTGCATACGATTTACAAGAACAGTTTGAACAGTTGGCTTTGGCGAAATTTGAACAGGGCGAAACGTTGTATTCGAAGCCTGAGCGTCGTTTAGCTGCGCCAGTGGCAGTGACTGAAAGTTATGCAGTCGATGCAGAAGAACTCAAAGATAAAACTTATCATGTTTTGGCGTGGTTATTGCCTGAAGCAAGCGATATTAAATTACGCTTAGGTATGCGTTTGGTTGAAGGTGTTTTACTTGAAAATTCTGCATCACCACTGCGTCATTATTTAGAAACTTGGGCGCATGCACAATCGACAGGCCCGTTGATGGGTGTGGATGACTCCAATTTTGAAATGACATTCTTCTGTGGTGTGCAAGGTTCAAACCCTGAACATGCAGCCGAATTTCAGGCAGGTGTATTAAAGGTTTTACAAGACGTTGCTGCAAAACCTGTAGATACTGCTTTGGTCGATGCAATTTTACATCAGATTGAATTGCATCAGCGTGAAATTAATGGCGATGGCATGCCGTACGGTTTGAGCTTGATTTTAAATGGCTTGAGCAGTGCCATTCACCACAATGACCCAATTCAAGTTTGGGATGTAGATTCTGCAATTGAACAGGTTAAAGAAGAACTCAAAGACCCAATGTGGTTGTCACAGTTAATTCAAACGCATTTAATTGATAACCCGCATCGGGTACAAATGACGTTGGTGCCAGATGCAGAAAAATCGGCCAAAGATGCTGCACTTGAAAAAGCACGTCTGGCTGAGATAGGCGCACAACTCACAGATGAGCAAAAAGCAGAAATCGTCGCGCAAACGGAAGCTTTAAAAGTCCGTCAAGATACGCCCGATGATTTGAACTTATTGCCAAAAGTTGGTTTGGAAGATGTGCCTGCAGCTTTGCATATTGTGCAGGGTGAGTTGCGTGAAATTATCAGTAACCGCATTGATTATCCTTTAAATTTATATCATGCAGGAACCAATGGAATTTACTATCAGCAAGTGTTGATTCAAATTCCAGATGAAATTGTACAATCGCCATACTTTAATTTGCTGTCCATTTTAATGGGCGAAGTGGGTGCAGGTGAATACGGCTATTTAGAATTGCAACAGCTACAAACCGCAGTTAGCGGTGGTTTGGGCATGGGTGCATCTTTACGTTCTAAAGTCGATGACAAAAATCAGATCAGTGCATGGCTCACATTAACCACTAAGTCTTTGGTGAATAATCTTGAAGCCATCCGCTTGCTGAAATTAGCATTTGAGCAATTACGTTTTGATGAAAAAGACCGCATTATTGAGCTGTTACAACAACGAAAAACCCGTTGGCAGTCACGTTTGTCGGGTTCGGGGCACAGTTATGCCATGCAAATTGCAGGGCGTCATCACAGTGCTTTGGCGCAGCGTGATTACAACAACACAGGTTTGGGCGCATTAAATTGGTTGGCAGACTTGGTTGCTAAAATTGAAAAAGATGCAGCGGAATACGAGAAATTGATTGCTGAATTGCAATTGATTCACCATAAATTACTGCAAGCACCTAAGCAATTTTTGTTAGTATGTGAAGAACATCAATCTGACCGTTTGGTCGAAGAAGTTCAAGAAGTTTGGGATAAACTTATTGTTGCAGAAAATCCTGCTGCTTTAACTCAAGTTCCTGTAGATCATTCAACGCAAGATCAAGCATGGTTGATTCAAGCCAATGTGCAATTCTGTGCGGCTGCGTATCCTGCGGTGGAAGTGTCGCATCCTGATGCTGCACCTTTGATGGTATTGGCTGCATATTTGCGCAATGGTTTCTTACACAGCGCAATCCGTGAAAAAGGCGGTGCTTACGGTGGCGGTGCAAGCTACGATGGCAATGCATGTTCATTCCGTTTTTACAGTTATCGTGATCCACGCTTGGCAGAAACTTTCGCAGACTTTGAAGCGAGTATTGATTGGTTATTTAATGCAGAGCAATTGCCGCATCAACTAGAAGAAGCGATTTTAGGTTTAATTGCTAGTATGGATAAACCAGGTTCGCCTGCAGGTGAAGCGATTACTGCATGTTATGCATTATTGCACGCGCGTACACCCTCATTCCGCACAGTATTACGTGAGCGTTTATTGGCGGTGACTTTAGACGATTTAAAACGTGTTGCGGAGCAATATTTGCGTCAGCAGCAAGCATCTAAAGCCGTAGTCGCACCTGTGTCAAAACGTGAAGCATTGCTCGAACTTGGTTTTGAAATTAAACAAGTGAACTGATACGTGAAATAACAACGAAAACTTAGGGGGATTTATGAGCGCGTTCAAACTGTTTGAACGCACAGGACTGTCGCTGAGTGTTGCCGCACTCAGCACTGTGTTTGTGGCGAAAACCTATGCACAAGACCCAGCTAGCTTAGTTGCACCTGCAACACCTGAAGCCTGTGTGGCTTTAGAGTCAAATGCTGATCGTTTGGTGTGTTACGATGCTCTGTTTAAAATTCCTGAAGCAGAAAAAACAGCGCTGATTAGCGAACGTCAAGCCGCTCAGGCACTTGCTCCTGCACCTGAAACTGTGAAAGAAAAAATTGCAGTGGGTGTGAGTAATTTATTTTCATTTGATGTACCAAAGCTTGATCCGAATGTATCTTTACTGGATAAGCGCTGGGAGCTTTCACCCGATAGCAAATTAGGCACATGGAATTTACGTGCTTATCAACCTGTGTATTTGATGCCTACTTTTTGGACGTCCGATAAAAATGAACGTCCACAAAGCTTGAATGAGCAAAATACAGTTCAATTGGGTGAGGAGCAGAATCTTACTTCAATGGAAAGTAAATTTCAGCTTTCTTTAAAAACCAAAGCGGTTGAGAACTTGCTAGGGAATAATGGTGATGTCTGGTTAGGATATACCCAGTCTTCTCGCTGGCAAGTTTACAATGGTGATGAGTCACGCCCATTTCGTGAAACCAATTATGAGCCTGAAGCCAGTTTAATGTTCCGTACCAATTATCAGCTTTTTGGTTTACATGGGCGTTTGATGGGGCTGACGCTGAATCACCAGTCCAATGGTCGTTCAGACCCTTTGTCACGTAGCTGGAATCGAGTAATTTTCAATCTTGGTTTTGAAAAAGACAATTTTGCTTTGATGTTGCGTCCTTGGTATCGCATTGAAGAAGACCGCGCTGATGACAACAACCCAGATATTAAAAACTATATCGGGCGTGGTGACATGTTGGCATTTTATCGTTGGAAAGAGCATGACTTTTCTTTGATGCTTCGTCATAGCTTAAAAGGCGGTGATGACGCGCACGGTGCAGCACAGTTTGACTGGGTTTTCCCAATCAGTGGAAAATTACGCGGTCATTTCCAATTGTTTGATGGTTATGGTGAAAGCCTGATTGATTATAACCACCGCGCCACCTATGTTGGTTTGGGTGTGTCTTTAATGAATTGGTTTTAAGTAGATTAAGATTGATTTCTCATTATTGCTCGCTGAATATAAAACGCCAATTTTGAAGATTGGCGTTTGTTTTTGAAGTCGGATCGTATCCAGCTTTTATCCAACTTGAATATCTGCGGTTGGATGTTTAAGTCGGCTTTTTTGTGGTGTGGCGATTAAATAAGCCAAAGTCAGCGGCCCTAAACGACCTGCAAACATCAACAACATTAAAATAATTAAGCTGGCAGGTTGTAATTCACCTGTAACACCACGGGATAAACCCACCGTGCACGCTGCAGATACAGCCTCAAACAACAGGTCTAAAAAATTCAGTTTCGGTTCAAGGGCAAGTAAGCTAAACAAACCGAGGCAAATTAACATACCTGTGATGCTGATCACCGCCAAAGCTTTAAAGGTGGTACGTTCAGGTACAGCATGATTAAACACACGCACCTCATCTGAACGTCTTAAAAAACTGATCACACTTAAAATGACAATAATAAATGTGCCAACTTTAATACCGCCTGCGGTACTGAGCGAACCACCACCAATAAACATCAGAAGCATGGTGAGCAAGGTCGAGCTATTTTGCATACTTGCGACATCTAGACTATTAAAGCCTGATGAGCGAGGAACGGTAGCGTGAAACCATGCATTGAGGGCTTGATCGCCAATACTCATGGCTGCAAGGGTATGTGGATTATTGGCTTCAATCGCCCAAATCAGCAGAAAGGCCACAAAGTTTAGACCAGCAATGGTCGATAAAATCAGCTTGCTATTGGGTGAGAGTTTTTTCCAGCGTTTGGCACGTTTAATATCCATGAGTACCACAAAACCAATACCGCCAATGATATACAGCATACTAATAGTTAAGGTAATCAGGTATTGATCTGCAAAACTCATTAAGCTATTGGGAAATAATGAAAATCCACCATTGTTAAAGGCTGAAACACTATAGAAAGCCGCATAGAAAAATGCATCGCTAAATGGATAATCCTGCATCCATGCCAAGGTTAAAATAACCGTGCCAATCCCTTCAAAAAACAATGAGTAGAGCAACACGCTTTTAATGGTCATCGACACTTTAGACAGGTTGGTTTGCCCAATGGTGTCTTGCGCCATGATTTGTTGTTTTAAACCAATTTTGGATGACAAACTTAAAACCGCTAAAATCGCAAAAGTCATAAAACCTAAGCCACCACATTGTAACAACAACATAATGACCATTTGCCCAAATACGGTATAAGCATCGCCAATATTCACTACAGACAATCCAGTGATCGTCACTGCAGATGTAGCAGTAAATAAGGCATTAATCCAACTCATCTCGCCATGATGGGAAATGGGCAGTTTCAGCAAGATTGTGCCAATGCTAATAAAGCTTAAAAAGCCCAGTGCCAAAAGACTGGGTGGGCTTAAATTGACAGTTTTGATTGGTTGTTTCGCTGTTTTTTTCATTCTGACTTAAATTGTTTAGATAAGCGTTTTAATGGTTCAAGTTGTCCTTCAACCACCAAAATATCATCTGTTTGTAGCATTAAATTGGATTCAAGCGTATAAAAAATCGTTTCGGCACGTTTAAACAGTAAAAGTTTAACTTCGGGTGCATGTGACATCAGACTATGAATGCGCGTGCCATGCAAGTTGTCTTTAATTTTTACTTTTACAATATAGTGGTTGTCGTTTAGGCTCATATAACGACTCACCATCGGATAACTCAGCGATTGCGCGATGCGAACGCCCATATCTTCTTCAGGGTGAATAATTTTACTTACGCCCAAATGGGTCAAAATCATGGTATGCGCTTTACTTTTGGCTTTAACGTAAATTTTAGAAATACCCAAATTCTTTAAATTTAAGACACACAAAATACTGGCTTCAATATCTTCACCAATGGCGACCACCACTGCATCACAATTTTGAATATTCAGTTCTTCCAAAACGTGTTCATCGGTTGCATCGGCAATCACCGCATGGGTAATTTGATCGGCAATGTTTTCTACAAACTTTTTATTGCTATCAATCCCAATGACATCATGGTTGAGTTTGACCAATTGTGTCGCCACAGTTGCACCAAAGCTACCTAAACCAATGACAGCAAATTGTGCCATAGCATCATCCTGAAAAATTATATTATTCTTCCAATATTCTAAAATATTTTAGGGCTCTATACTGTAGCAATATGACTAAAAAACCGCTGAAATCAGCGGTTTTTTGCACTTATTGAGATGTGTGATCGGTTATTTTAAGAAACGCTGATAACCCAAGTTATTAGTAATCTCTTGGTATGGATAAGTGATCTTTTCCAAAGTTTCAATTAAACCATCTGGGTTCTGTTTGGCATCCGAAGCTTCTAAACCGACCAATACACGACCTTCCGCTGCACCGTGGTTACGGTAATGGAACAGGGTGATGTTATGGGTTGGGCCTAAGCGCTCCAAGAAAGTCAGTAATGCACCCGGACGCTCTGGAAATTCCACACGGAATAGACGTTCATTTTCAATATCGGCATGACCACCGACCAAATAACGAATGTGTAGTTTTGCTACTTCATCATCCGACAAATCATCAACATCGTACTGGGTTTTGAGTAACTCATAAATATCGTGGCGTTCTTTTTCACCAGATTTTAAGCTGATGCCGACAAAGACTTGTGCAGCAGTAGCATCGCTGGCGCGGTAGTTAAACTCGGTGATATTACGACCTTGCAGCGCACGGCAGAAGTTAAGGAACGCACCTTTTTCTTCTGGAATGGTCACGGCAAAAATTGCTTCTTTATGTTCACCGAGTTCAGTACGTTCCGCAATATAGCGTAAACGGTCAAAGTTCATGTTTGCGCCACAGACAATTGACACAATATTTTTATTTTGCAATTGGTGTTGCTCGACATATTTTTTGATGCCTGCCAAAGCCATTGCACCTGAAGGTTCTACAATGCTGCGGTTTTCATCAAAGGTGTCTTTAATTGCCGCACAGATTTCATCGGTATTCACCAAAACTACATCGCGCTCAACAATTGGGCCTGATTGATCTGATTTTTGTAGTTGTAAAACTTCAAACGGTTTCTCACCAATTTGTGCGACAGCAGTACCATCGGCAAATAAACCCACTTGCGGCAAAATAACCCGTTCATTGGCTTCAAAAGCCGCTTTTAAGCAAGCCGATTCATCATATTCTACAGGAATGACTTTGACATGCGGTGCGACATCGCCCAAGTAGGCTGCAACACCTGCAATTAAACCGCCACCACCAACAGCAACGAAAACATATTCGACATCGCGCCATTGACGCAAAATTTCGTTGGCAATCGTACCTTGACCTGCCATGACCAATTCATCGTCATACGGTGGAATAAAAGTCATGCCTTCATCTTGGGCACGTTGAATTGCATATTTGTTGGCAACATCAAATGAGTCACCATGTAATACCACTTCGCCACCCAAGCGTTTTACCGCTTGTACTTTAATATCTGGCGTGGTTTTAGGCATAACGATAATGGCGCGAATGCCCAGTTTTTGCCCAGACAATGCTACACCTTGCGCATGGTTGCCTGCAGAGGCAGTAATTACACCACGTTCAAGTTGGTCTTTGGGTAATTGGCTAATACGGTTATACGCACCACGCAATTTAAAAGAGAATACAGGTTGTAAGTCTTCACGTTTAAAGCGAATGTTATTGTTCAGTTTTTCACTAATTCGTGGCGCTGCGTCGAGTGGGGTTTCGATTGCAACATCGTAGACCGTTGCTTGTAAAATTTGTCGAACCAAACGAGACAGCATGTTAATCTTCCATCTAACAGTTTAAAATAGGGGGTTATTGTAACAAACCCCTGCACATTTGCGCTGTAAAATCGGCAACAAATGTCAAAAATAGTTGAGTGAAGTCATGAGTCTGTATGCTACCCAAGATGAAAAGAAGCAAGCGGCTGCCAAAGCAGCATTAAAACATTTGCCTAAAGGCGGGATTTTGGGGGTAGGTACAGGCAGTACAGTGAATTTCCTGATTGATTTATTGCCTGAATTACAATTAGAAGCAGCTGTGGCAAGTTCTGAAGCGACTGCGGAGCGCTTAAAGAAACTTGGTATTGAAGTGGTCGATATGAACTCTGTGGGCAGTTTAGATGCTTATGTTGATGGTGCAGATGAAATTGACCGTCACATGCACATGATTAAAGGCGGCGGCGCAGCGTTGACCCGTGAAAAAATTGTGGCTTCTATTGCACGTAAGTTTATCTGTATTGTCGATGATTCAAAATGGGTAGAGCAATTAGGACGTGAGTTTCCATTGCCAATTGAGGTGATTCCAATGGCTCGTTCTGCGGTAGCACGTAAAATTGTGGCTTTAGGTGGCGATCCTGCTTACCGTGAAGGTGTGGTAACTGATAACGGTAACGTGATTTTAGATATTTATAATTTAAATATTTTAAATGCGTTGGAATTAGAAAAAACCTTGAATGATATTCCGGGTGTTGTGACCAATGGTATTTTTGCCATCAATAAAGCAGATATTGCAATTGTAGCGACCAATAACGGCATTGAAGAACGTACTGCGGTTTAATTCGTCTCCCAAGTCCCTTGTTTTTAATGGGGGGCTTTTCTTCCTCCTTTATTAAAGGAGAGGTCGGGGAGGATTTAATAAAAGAACAACAATGACATTATCCGACTTACCTGAAATTCAAATCACACCACATGCAAAAGCAACACGTTTACGTTTGCGTGTCGAGCCGCATCAAATTCGCTTAACTGTACCGAAATATTGTACTCAGCGACAAATTCAGGATTTTTTGCAGCAATCTGAACAGTGGATGATTGAAACTTGGCATAAACAGCAGGCGCAGCAAGGACTTGTGCAGCGTGAATTGCCAAATCAGTTATCACTTTTTAATTTGCCTGAGCCTTTAAATATTCATTATCAAACACAAAAACACAGTTTTATTTTAGATTTAAAACAGCATTGCCTATGGGTTAGTGACCGCCAACCTGCGGCATATTTAAAAGCCTTTGTTATTGCTTATGCCAAACAAATGTTGCCGATATATTTGCAAACAGTCAGTCATGAAATTGCTTTGCCATTTAAACAGTGCGCAATTCGTCAACCGAAAACCCGTTGGGGCAGTTGCAGTACGCAACAGCATATTATGCTCAATAGCGCCTTGGTGTTGTTTCCTGAACAAATTGTGCGATATGTTGCTGTGCATGAGTTGGCGCATACACGACATTTTGATCATAGTCCTGCATTTTGGGTTGAAGTACAACGGCATGATGCGCACTATTTGCAGCATCGCAAGCAGTTAAAAACAACGTCTTTGCCTTGGTGGTGGTATCAATAAAAAAGCCAACACCCACATGATAAGACTACAATGCAAAGGTGTTGCACGTATTGACTACAATCCAAATCATCTTTTATAAAATCAACAGAATAAAGAAAAGCCCCAAAACCCTAGTAAAACAGTTCAGAAAACCAAAACTTCCTGTCATACTATAGCGTTAGCTTAAACATGCTTTTGAATTGAGGTAATGCACGTGATTTCAGTTGGTATTGTCGGTGGTACAGGTTATACAGGCGTTGAATTATTGCGTCTTTTGCTACGACACCCAAATGTGAAAGTAAATGTACTGACTTCACGTACAGAAGCGGGTCGCCGTGTAGATGATATGTTCCCAAGCCTGCGTGGACACACAGACCTGTGCTACTCAGATTTAAACATCGAAGAATTAAAACAGTGTGATGTGGTGTTCTTTGCTACACCGCACGGCGTTGCAATGCAACATGCTGCGGAGCTTGTTGCAGCCAACACCAAAGTGGTCGATTTAGCAGCAGACTTCCGTTTGCAAGATTTAGCACAGTTTGAAAAATGGTATGGCATGCAACATGCTTGCCCAGACATTTTAAAAGATTCAGTTTATGGCTTGTCTGAACTCAACCGTGAGCAAATTAAACAAGCACAGGTGATTGGTAACCCAGGGTGTTATCCAACCACAGTGCAACTTGGTTTAGCGCCATTATTTAAACAAGCTGAAGCTTTAGTGAAACCTGAAAGTATTATTATTGATGCAAAATCGGGTGTATCTGGTGCAGGGCGTAAAGCCAGTTTGGGCATGATTTACTCTGAAAATGCCGACAACTTTAAGGCTTATGGCGTTGCGGGGCATCGTCATCATCCAGAAATTGTAGAAGCATTGGAAAATATTTCGGGTCAAAAAGATGTGTTTAATCACATTGTGTTTGTACCGCATTTAGTACCTATGATTCGCGGTATGCTCAGCACCATTTATGTAGATTTAACTGATGCAGGTGATGCAGCAGATTTACAAAGCCTGTATGAGCAGTTTTATGCCAATGAACAGTTTGTAGATGTCATGCCAGCCAACAGTTCACCAGAAACACGCTCAGTACGTGGCGCTAACCAGTTGCGTATCGCATTGTATAAGCCACAACCGAAAAAATTAGTACTTTTGGTGGCACAAGATAACTTGGTGAAAGGTGCAGCAGGGCAAGCAGTACAAAATATGAACCTCATGTTTGGTTTTGCAGAACATGCAGGACTTGAGGTGATTGGTTTATTACCATAAGAACACGTTTTTCAACTTCACACACATTTAGATTTCGATTTAAATGTGTGTTTTGAATGAATCAAAACAAGAGATGACGATGCATAACACCGATACAGAAACCACGTCACAGTCGAATTCAAGCATGACACCCTCATCTACACCGCCAGAAAAAAAGCCATTTCTTGAAAGCAATGCGCCTTTGGCAATTGGTGCTGCCATTTTAATTTTAGGTAGTGGCTTTTTGGGCTATTCAGTCGGGCATCGTCAGGGCTTAACTGTGGTTGGTTACGATGCCGATGCAGAACAACTGGTTGAAGTGGTGCAAGAACAAAAAACGCGTTTGGAAAGTCTGAATAAGAGCTTAAATGCTGCGGTTCAAGAACGCGATGTTGCGGTCAGTAACTCCAATGATTTGTATCAAGCTTTCACTCAAGCAACTGAAGATAAGCAACGTACTGAAGGCATGAGTGCGATTTATCGTGAAGTTTTGCGTCAACGTGGTGGTTTAAGCCTGACCGTGCAAAATCTTGGGGTGAAACCATTACCAGACAATGCTTATGAATATCAGGTCGATTTGGTACAAGTGAGTCCAAACAAGCGACGTGCAAGTGGTACGGTAGAACTGCGTTTAATTCAAGGCACAGAAGTGCTGGTTGTTCCGATGGAAGACAGCAATTTTAATTTTGATAATTATGAGCGTTTAACAGGGCGCTGGAGCATGCCTAAAGGCTTTAATCCAGACTTTATTGAAGTCCGTTTAAATGGCGCAACTCCTGTGATTAAACGCTTCAGTTGGAGCAAAGGCAAAGCCGTGGAGGCAGATTCTGCCTTTATTTCTGAAATTCCACAAGCAGAAGCTAGCGCTCAATAATGTGTGATATGTAAAACTTATGCGAACCCAAAAAAGATCCATCTGTTTAAATGAAATTAAAACCACTTTTCATCAATCTGGCTATGTCGATTGGCATTTAACCCCGCGTTTAAGTGTGGATGATGCAGGACATGAAGATGATGGTGATATTGCGGTACAAACTGCGCCGCCACAATTAAAGCGTCCACCTTTGTATGCTGTCGTTTTAATGAACGATGATTACACCCCAATGGACTTTGTAATTGAAATTTTACAACAATACTTTGCAATGAATCTTGACCAAGCGACTCAAGTAATGCTAACTGTACACTATGAAGGAAAAGGTGTCGCAGGGGTCTATCCGCGGGATATTGCGGAAACGAAAGCGAACCAAGTCAATAATTACGCTCGATCACAAGGTCATCCATTACTTTGTCAGATTGAGCCTAAAGATTAAGGGGGTTACATGCTCAGTCGTCAATTAGAAGTATCACTACGTTTGGCTGTTAGCATGGCTCGTCAAAAGAGACACGAGTTTCTAACGGTTGAACATTTATTATTGGCTTTATTAGACAATGATTCGGCAGTCAATGCACTCAAGGCGTGTGGTGCAGATGTTATTGTGCTGCGTAAAGAACTCGAAGAATATGTAGAACAACATACCCCTAAACTTGCTGAAAATAACGATCAGGCGCCGCACCCGACCGAAAGTTTTGACCGCATTTTGCAGCGTGGTATTTTCCATGTGCAATCTAGCGGTGGTGACCGTACGGTTGAAGGCGCAGATATTTTAGTGGCAATGTACTCTGAACGTGATTCATTTGCCGTGTATCTACTCAAGCGTCATCAAATTAACCGTTTGACCTTAACGCAATACTTATCGCACGGTACACGTAAAGACGAAACGCAAGCGGAAGAAGAGGTTGAAGAATTAGATAGCGAAAGTTCAAGCTCTGCCAATGCTGGCCCGTTAGAGCTTTACACGCTAAATTTGAATACTGAAGCGCAAAAGGGTAAAACCGATCCGTTAATTGGGCGTGAAAAAGAAATTGAGCGTGCTGCACAAATTCTATGCCGTCGTCGTAAAAATAACCCATTATTGGTAGGTGACTCAGGCGTGGGTAAAACTTCCATTGCCGAAGGTTTGGCTTGGTTAATTGTGAATGGTAAAGCACCAGCACCATTGGCCAATGCAGAAGTATATAGCTTAGATATTGGTGCTTTGGTTGCAGGAACGAAATACCGTGGTGATTTTGAAAAGCGTTTAAAACAGCTATTAAATGCCTTGAAAAAGAAACCTGATGCAATTTTGTTTATTGATGAAATTCACATGATTATTGGTGCAGGCTCGAGTATGGGCAGCACTATGGATGCGTCAAACTTAATCAAACCTGCGTTGGCAAATGGCACTCTACGCTGTATTGGCTCGACTACATTCCAAGAATATCGTCAGGTATTTGAAAAAGATCATGCGCTGTCACGCCGTTTCCAAAAAATTGATGTCAATGAACCTTCAATTTCAGAAACGGTTGATATTTTACGTGGTTTAAAATCGAAATTTGAAGAATTTCACCATGTAAAATATGACGATAAAGCCTTGGTGTCTGCGGTAGAGCTATCGGCTAAATTTATCAATGACCGTTTCTTGCCAGACAAAGCCATTGATGTGATTGATGAAGCGGGTGCACAGCGCCGTTTAAGAGCCGAGCAGGATGACACCTTAATCACAGTTGAAAACATTGAAGATATCGTGTCGAAAATTGCACGTATCCCACCTAAAACTGTATCTAAAGATGACAAGAGCGTACTTGAACATTTAGAACGTGATTTAAAACGTGTGGTATTTGGGCAAGATGAAGCCATTGAAGCTTTGGCATCTGCAATTAAACTGTCACGCGCTGGCTTAAAAACACCAGACAAACCAGTCGGCAGCTTCGTTTTTGCAGGCCCTACAGGCGTGGGTAAAACTGAAGTGACCAAGCAGTTGGCCAAATTGTTAGGTGTGGAATTAGTACGCTTTGATATGTCTGAATATATGGAGCGTCATGCGGTTTCACGTTTAATTGGTGCGCCTCCGGGTTATGTAGGCTTTGATCAGGGTGGCTTACTCACTGATGCGATTCATAAAAACCCGCATTGTGTGTTGTTGCTAGATGAGATTGAAAAAGCACATCCTGATGTATTTAACTTATTGCTGCAAATTATGGATCACGGCTCATTGACCGACAATAATGGTCGTAAGTCAGATTTCCGTAATGTGATTTTAGTACTGACTACCAATATTGGTGCAGAAAGTATTTCCCGCGTGAGCATTGGTTTCATGGATCAAGACAACAGTAATGACAACCAAGAAGCAATGAAAAAAGCCTTCTCGCCAGAATTCCGTAACCGTTTAGATGGTGTGATTCAATTTAAGGCGCTACCAACTACCGTGATTGAAAATGTAGTAGATAAATTCTTGACTGAATTACAAGCTCAATTGGATGATAAAAAAGTCATTCTTGAGGTCGATCAAGATGCACGTGAATGGATGGCTGAGCATGGATATGATCGCTTGATGGGCGCGCGCCCAATGCAACGCCTGATTCAGGAACACTTGAAGAAACCATTAGCAGAAATGATTCTGTTTGGTGAACTTGCAGAACAGGGCGGTAATGTGGCTGTTTCTGTGAAGAAAGAGAACGGTAAGGCAGTCGGTTTGAAACTTGAAGTCTTTGAAGATCAAACGGCTGAACCAGCCTAATCAATCCTTATTTGAATTTTGAAAATAACCCATGTTGAACATGGGTTATTTTTTATGAATTCGCAGATGCGTGAACTTGAATCGTTACTGCTAAAAGAGAGACCACACAGGATTTATGGATTTTCAGATCACTAAAATTGCCAGCACAACGTTCTTGTTTTTTGTTACGGCAGTTATGGAAATATTAGGCTGTTATTTTCCTTATTTGATTTTAAATCAGGGGAAATCACAGTGGTTATGGCTGCCAACAATTTTAGCCTTAGCGGCTTTTGTGTGGTTATTGACTCTACATCCTGCGGCATCGGGGCGAATTTATGCGGCTTATGGTGGTATTTATATTTGTACAGCCTTGATTTGGTTAAAGTATGTAGATCAAGTCAATTTAACACGTTGGGATATGTTCGGTGGAATGATAGTAGTTTTAGGCGCATTGATCATTATTTTACAACCGCAAGGTTTAATACGTTAGGTTATATTTGGGTTTACGCATTAAACCTTAGGCATTAAATCTTAAAGCTGAGGTTGTTTTAGTTTTAAATACAGTTTAGTCTGCTTTAAATTGGCACTCGCTATTTGCCAATTGCACATTAAACTGGGTTTTTTCTGCACTGAGTTTTAAATTCAATACATAGGGATTTACCCGTTGGAACTGATGCTCAAAAATAGATTCACAATTATGAATTAAGTTTTGTTTAATCATATTTTTGACATTGTTATAACCCGTACTTTCTACAAACTGCGTGAAGTCAGGTGAAATAATCATGCCACGAATATTGATTTGTTTGTCTGTCGCCGTACTTTGTTCAATCACTGTATTTTGATCGACCTGATAAGGCATAGTACGAGAATCTTCATCACTAATGACATCTAAAATTTCATTTAAAGCGACGATATTTTGAATTTTATAATCTGCACTTAGAATCTTTTGTTGGACTAAATATTGATCTAATTCACTGGCTTTGGCATAGAGTGAAGCACTCGCGATCAGTGTAGTAGTGCACAGCGTAATTGTGGCAAGTGTTTTATCAATCATATTGTTTATCTAGGCTCTTTTAGAAATTTTAGAAAAATAGACCATAACTCAAGATTATAGCGAGCCAAATAAAAAAACAGCACCTTTTGGTGCTGTTTGTAACAAAACTCATCAAAGTTTTGCGAATATTTAAGACGGGTTTTAAAGCTTAGTCTTTTTTAAGATTTTCATTCAATAAAAACTCAACCAATGCTTTTTGAGCATGTAAGCGATTTTCTGCTTCATCCCACACTACAGCATTTTTGTGATCGAGCATATTTTCAGAAATTTCTTCACCACGGTGCGCAGGTAAGCAGTGCATAAATAAACAATCAGGGTGTGCTAAATCCATCAAGCGTTCATTCACTTGATAGTCTGCAAACGCTTTTTCACGAATTTTTTGTTCTTCTTCCTGTCCCATGCTTGCCCATACATCGGTCACAATTAGGTCAGCATTCACTGCTGCATCTTCAGCAGAATCGACCAATTCTACGCAGTGTGCAAATTCAGACAGGAAACGCTGTTCTGGCTCATAACCTTTCGGTGTCGCAATTTTTAAATTAAAGCCCCACATGTGTGCTGCTTCAATATATGAGTTACACATATTGTTGCCATCACCAATCCACGCCACAGTTTTACCTTCAATTGAACCACGGTGTTCAACATAGGTTTGCATGTCTGCAAGGAGTTGGCATGGGTGATGATCGTCAGTTAAGGCATTGATCACAGGAACTTTAGAGTAAGAAGCAAAGCGTTCTACAATGTCGTGACCAAAGGTACGAATCATCACAATGTCAAGCATGCTTGAAATGACACGTGCAGAATCTTCAATCGGTTCACCACGGCCTAACTGTGTGTCACGTGATGATAGGAAAATTGCGCTGCCACCAAACTGACTCATACCTGCTTCAAACGATACACGAGTTCGGGTACTAGATTTTTCAAAAATCATTCCCAAGACTTTGCCCACAAAGGGTTGGAAAACTTCATTGTTATGCTGTTTACGCTTAAGCTCAATGGCGCGTTGCAAAATTTGATTCAGTTCTAAAGTCGATAAATCGCGTAATGTTAGAAAGTGACGTAGAGCCATTCGTTACTCCACAATAATTGCTGAATGAGAAAAACAACAATTAGTTGTTGGTTGGTTAAGTGAAAAAGGGAATCGGCTAATATACTATAGGATGAAGAAATTGCAAAAAAACTAGACTTTTTGATGGGCGTCTAGAAAGCGATCTACACAATAACTTACATAATTGATTGTTTCTTGTTCAGCTTCTTGTTTTGGAATGCCCATAATAATGCGCCATTCTAAATTTCTTAAAATTCCAAAATACAATTGTGCCGAATAAACAGGGTGTTCGCAGCGAATGAGCCCTTGTTGGCTGGCATGCTCTAGCACTTTGGCAATGCACAATTGCACGTGCAGAGGGCCACGCTCATGAATATGCAAGGCAATGTCGGGGTTGCGCTGACTTTGCTCTAAAACTAAACGCATAAAAGCTGCATTTTCAGGCGCTAGAATATGATGATAAAAATTCAGCAAGGTTTGAACCAAATAACCACGTAAATTAGAATCTATTTGTTCAAAAGGGATGTGAATATCCTGAAAAAACTTGTCACGGCGATAATCACAAATCGCCTTAAACAAGCCTTCTTTATTACCAAAGTATTTATAAATAGAAGCTTTAGAACCGCCAGCATGCTGCACAATATCATCTAAAGATACTGCATCGTAGCCACGTTCTAAAAACAGATCAGTTGCACTGACGAGCAGCGCCACACATCGCTCATGTCCACGCTTTGTAGGAGGGACATCTTTACCGAAAGGGGTTAAATGAGCGATATCTTGCATATTGGATAATATTTCAGCAAATGATCAAAGGGAGAGATTGTTATTATAGCAAATTTATGCACAGCGTGCTGTGTTGAAGTGTACGGGCAGCGTGCTTGAATTTAGAAAAAATAGAAATACACTCAAAATAAGCTAAATTTTGCTTATTTAGTATGCAAAAAAGCTATGTTTATTAAATTTAAATAATAAGCAATATCACGAAAATTTATTGTGCAATAAAATTTCGAATTATTTGACTAAAGTTTTAGAGCATAGATTCTAAAAAGTCATGGCGCAGCGTTGCATTCCCGATATACTCAAACCTCGAAAAATATAGTAAGAAAAGCGGAAAGGAAGATGATAGAACAAACATCTGCGGGCTTAAGATTCAGAAAAGCTTTAGAAGTGGAAAAGCCATTACAAATTATCGGCACGGTAAATGCTTATGCTGCAATGATGGCAAAGCAGGTTGGCTATAAAGCCATTTATTTATCTGGCGCAGGTGTCGCCAATTACTCTTACGGTTTACCTGACTTGGGCATGACCAGTTTAGACAACGTCTTGGAAGATGTGCGTCGTATTACTGAGCGTGTAGATACTCCATTATTGGTGGATATTGATACAGGTTGGGGTGGTGCATTTAATATTGCCCGCAGTATTAAGCAAATGATTGCTGCAGGTGCTGCTGCAGTACACATTGAAGATCAGGTTGCACAAAAGCGTTGCGGACATCGTCCAAACAAAGAAATTGTAACTCAGCAAGAAATGGTCGATCGAATTAAAGCTGCGGTTGATGCAAAAACTGATTCAAACTTTGTAGTCATGGCACGTACAGATGCCTTGCAAAAAGAAGGTTTGCAAGCGGTGATTGACCGTGCTTGTGCATGTGTGGAAGCGGGTGCAGATGCAATTTTTGCTGAAGCGATGACAGACATTACCATGTATAAAACAGTATGTGATGCAGTTGGTGTACCAGTACTTGCAAACATTACTGAATTTGGTGATACCCCATACTACACCACAGAAGAATTGGCGGAGCAGGGTATTCGTATGGTGTTGTATCCACTTTCACCAACTCGTGCTATGCAAAAAGCAGCACTTGAAGTGATGCAATCCATTCGTAAAGATGGCACGCAAGTGAATGTCTTAGACAAAATGCAACAACGTAAAGAATTATACGAATTCCTTGATTATCATACTTTTGAAAATACATTAGACAAGCTGTTCAAACAGGAGAATTAAAAAAATGGCTGAAGGAAAAGTACTCACAGGCGCAGGATTGCGTGGACAAGTGGCAGGTAAAACCTCACTCTCAACTGTTGGTAAAAGTGGCGCAGGCTTAACTTACCGTGGTTATGATGTGCAAGACTTGGCAGAAAACTGTCAGTTTGAAGAAGTTGCATACTTGATTTTCTTTGGTGAATTGCCGACTTCAGAGCAATTGGCTGCCTATAAAGCAAAATTGAAATCTTTACGTGCATTGCCTCAAGCACTCAAAGAAGTGCTTGAGCGTATTCCTGCAGATTCACACCCAATGGATGTGATGCGTACAGGTGTTTCAATGCTAGGTAACTTAGAAACCGAACAGTCATTTGAACAGCAACAAGATGTAGCAGACCGCATCTTGGCGACTTTGCCAGCTATTATTTGCTACTGGTATCGTTATAGCCACGATGGCGTGCGTATTGAAGAAAATACGGATGATGATTCAATTGGCGCACAATTCCTGCATTTATTACGTGGTGAAAAACCAAATGAATTGCATGAACAAGTCATGAATGTGTCATTAATTTTGTATGCAGAGCATGAGTTCAACGCATCAACATTTACAGCACGTGTTTGCGCATCAACTTTGTCTGACATGCATTCATGTATTACAGGCGCGATTGGTTCATTACGTGGCCCATTACACGGTGGCGCGAATGAAGCAGCGATGGAAATGATTGAAAATTGGACATCGCCAGAAGAAGCTGAACGTGAAATGCTAGGCAAGTTGGAACGTAAAGAAAAGATCATGGGCTTTGGTCATGCGATTTATAAAGACAATGATCCACGTAACGGCATCATCAAAATCTGGTCTGAGCGTTTAGCGCAAGATGTAGGTGATACAGTACTTTATCCTGTATCGGTGCGTTGTGAAGAAGTGATGTGGCGTGAGAAGAAATTATTCTGTAATGCTGACTTCTTCCATGCGTCTGCGTATCACTTTATGGGTATTGCGACCAAACTATTTACACCAATCTTTGTGATGAGCCGTGTAACAGGTTGGGCAGCACACGTGATGGAACAGCGTGCAGATAACCGTATTATCCGCCCAAGTGCAGATTATACAGGCCCAGAATTGCGTAAAGTTGTACCAATTGCAGAGCGTTCGGCTGCTTAATTGGTTGTCTAAAAAGCTGTACCGTGCATGAACATCATGTGATGCAGCAGTTTAGGCTGAAGATAAGGTTTCATTGTTAAGCAATGGAACCTTATTTTTTTTGAGGTTTGGATGAGGGTAGTCAAAAATACAATGAGTAATTATTGAAGCGTTAGAGAATTAAAAAAGATCGGGCGTACGATAGCGCATTTTTAAATATTTGATCATAAAAGAAGGTTGTTGTATTTTGTTTCTTAAGGTTGTAAATGGTTGCATGATTGGCTAAAATTTATTCCATAATTAATATGAGGAAAAAGCAATGTCACATGTAGCAGTTAAAATCGACAGCGATATTGTTGAATCAGCAAAGATTTACGGGATGGCTGAAAGTAGAAGTGCAACTAAACAAATTGAGTACTGGGCTAAAATTGGAAAAATCGCACAAGACAATCCCGATTTAACTTTTCAAGATATAGCAGATTTGTTGCTTAGTATGGCGCATGTCAAAGCAGGGAATACAACACCATATAGCTTTGGTTGAGTTCAATGAATATACAACAAACTCCCTTATTTGAACGGACAGTGAAAAAACTAACCAAGCAGCAGAAAAAAGATGTTGATAATGCCGTAATAACCGTTTGGAATAATCCTGATATCGGAGAAGCTAAAGTGGGGGATTTAGCAGGAGTATTTGTTTATAAATTTAAAATGGACAAACAGCTTGTGCTACTGGCTTACTCTGTGAGTGATGACGAAATCATGACACTCTATCTTTTAAAATTGGGCAGTCATGAGAATTTTTATAGAGACTTAAAAAGATAGGTTTACTTCAGGGTGCAGTACAAGTGTTTGTATCTTGCATTAGATCAATCAGGTCTTGAGCGACTAACAGAGTGAGCTGTTCTAGTCGTTGTAATGGATTGCCATCTAAAAAATATTTGTACTGAAAAGTTTGCTGCTGATAATGAATGGCGATAAAAAATGTCCCTACAGGTTTTTCTGGTGTGGCACTGCCGCCTGGTTTCAGTAACCCTGTGCATGCCACAATAAAATCTGCATGTTGAAATAGTTTTTTGCCTTGAACTGCCATGGCTTGTGTGACTTCTGCGGATTCAGCGGTATAGGTGGCAATTAAGTCACTATTCACATGCAAAATCTCACGTTTAATGCTTGGGTCGTAACTGACTAATCCACCAAGTAAAATATTGGCACCGCTATTTTTATAAATAGAAAACTGACTACATAAGTAACCTGAGCTGGCACTTTCAATAAAAGCCACAGTCTGTTGGCGTTGTTCAAGTATGGCACAGCATTGTTTGAGCATGATAAATCTGCAAGTGAATAGAATAAGTTGCTCAAGTGTACTGAATTTTGTCGACTTGTGCGAAAAAACATCAAAAAGTGAAATGCTAAAATAAGAATGTTCACGATATAACTGCCTATAAATACAGTAAAATTTACAATTATAGGTTTAATCGTGGCATGAACGGTGATACAAATAAAAGTAAAGCAAAAAGTAATAAAAAGGATGCTGTGATGAAAACAACGGTGAAATATATCGTTTTAAAAAGTTTGGACTATCAACTTGGTACATCATTATTTGAGGATGAAATTGATGCTGATGCACAATATTTTGACCAAATTCCAAGCATTATTGAATATCAAAACTTGCGCTTTAAAGTGGTGAGTAAAGAACAAAAGCGTTTACAGTTGATTGAGGAAAATGAAGAACATCAAACCATCATTGTCAGAGTTTTGGTGATTTAAAGTCATTTCAATCTAGATTAGTCAGAGCTTCAATATAACAGCAGAATGATTGAGCATCAGTGGAGCGTATCGAAGTTGGTGTTTTTTTAGTCACTGGATGCAAAAAATTGTATTTCACATCACAAGAAAAAATTGAAGAATTGATTAAAAATGCTAACTACGTCACATATTTGTGTTGGTATTTTTGTAGATTAGCATTTTTCAAACGGGCTGTAATGGCTTAAATAAGCTTATGTTTTTTAGATCAATTTTTATTTAAACAGACTGATAATTGAGATAGAGAGAAAATTAATTAAAATATCTTAAAAATATAATCATGACAGATAGAACAAAATATAATTGAATTTTAACGTATTTTTTGAATGCGTGTTACATTTTGGTTTTTATTATATTGTTAAATAATAAAGTGTTTTTCTTAGATAAAATGGCTTTGTTGCACAAAGATTTGAAATGCAAAGCGCCCCTAATTGAGCCAAATTTAAGGCGTAACTTGGGTAAGTGGTCGACCTAATTCCGTAAATCTGTTGAGGACTGCTACACGTGCATGAATTTCATTCACCTGACTAGGAAAGCTTCTTGCCATTAATTTATCGCCTAATAATTTGATGCAATGCATCTTGGTTTCCACCAAACTGCGGCGATGATAGCCTGACCATTTTTTCCATAACGTCCTGCCTAAACGTTTAACTGTTCGAAGTAATTCATTTCGCTCTAGCGAGCTGATCTTTGTATCTTTCCATGGTTTCGCATTTTTTCTAGGTGGAATCACCGCATGTGCTTGCCGATCTGCAATGACCTGACGGCATTGCTTGGTGTCATAAGCTCCATCGGTATAAACAGAGTCAATCTGCTCATCTTGTGGAATCTGATTAAGTAAATCACCAAGCACCTGTGAATCACTGACATTATTGGTTGTGAGCTGAATAGCGCGTATTTGTAGGGTTTTGGCATCTATACCAATATGTAGTTTACGCCATTGGCGACGATATTCAGCTCCATGTTTCTTGCGTTTCCATTCGCCCTCACCTAGAAACTTCATGCCTGTAGAGTCTACGAGTAGATGCAGCCCATCGCTACTTTTTTGGTAGCTGATTGCAATATCAATATGCTTTTGTCTTCTACAAAGCGTACTGTAATCTGGTGCGGTCCAATTTAATCCGCAAAGTTCAATCAGACTTTGCACAAAGCCAGTGACCATACGTAAAGATAGACGGAATAAGGATTTAATCATTAAGCAGCATTGGATAGCTGCGTCGGAGTAGGTTTGATTTCGCCCTTGTTTGCCTTTTGATGGAGCATACCATTGCGTAGCAGGATCAAACCAAATGACAATATTTCCGCGACTCATGAGTGCTCGGTTATATGCGGGCCAATTGGTTGTGCGGTAGATTTTGTGTGTAGGCTTCTTCATTTGAAAATTATATCGCTGAAAAAGCCTTTACAGATAGGTTTGTGCAACAAAGCCCTATGTAATTACCAATAGTATTATTACTTTCGTCCTTATGTATGCCTAAAATCAGCAAAAAATCTATTTTTTAAATTCAGTAATATTAATAGGCTGATCTTTGACTAACTCAAGTACTCCTTCACCACCTTTAAAGTGAATAGATACACCATCATCATTGCTCAGTAAAATACCGCTACCAGATACAGCACGTTTTAAATGATAAACTGTGTCTGAATTATCTACCATTTCTGCAGTTTCAAAATTATCTGAAGATTTTAATTCAATGGTTAAATCTTGTGGGCCATTAAAATAAATAACTTGTGTTTCTGCAGGTGCATTACTTTGTACTTTTTCTTGGCTCACTTCATTATTTGAATTTGAGTTACATCCCATTAAACCGAATGCAAGTAATGTTGCCCCTAAAATATATTTCATTTTTGTACCTTTTCTAAAAAATTGAAGCAAACTTATACTAATGACTTTAACTTTTGATAAAAAGATGGAATTACACTTTTATACTAAATTTTACTGAAAGTAATGAAGCTAAAGTTGACTAAATCAATCAGGAATTGTCTTCTTTAAAAATTAATGCAAAAAAATATAGCAATATATGTTTCTTTAAATAAAACCTACATACACTCACATTCCTTGATCTTGAATTATTGTACGCTCATGTCATCTTAATTTTTGAATTTCAGCTATGAGTAAAAATAAAATGTACGATGCTCAGGTTTTACAGCAACAATATGAGCAATGGCATGATTTACATCGACAGATGCGAGAAGCGCAGCAAAAATGGCAAGCTGCAGAAAAGCTCTGGCAAGAATTACAGGCCTATTATCAAAGTGAACAATGGCTTGAGGACTATGAAAATGCGCCTGAACTTAGCTGCCGCGAAGGGGAATATTCTATATTATCGCAAGATACGCTATGGAATGCTTCGGAAGAACGTCGCCAGCAGGCAATTGATTGGATGAAACTGAGTATAAGTGCGATAGAGAATTAACTTAATCCGAACTTACATCTAATTTATTTTGATCAATAAAATTATCATCACAGTTTTATTCAGTAAATTCACTGTGCATTGAATCAGTTATGTTATTTTGAGTTGGTTTGAAAAAATTAAAAATGAGTATCAACATGAAAAAGTTATATAGTGTTTTGGCTGTTTTAAATGTGGCAACTTTAGCGGCGTGTAGTAATCAGCCTATAAATGAACAAACTCAGGTGCCACAGACCATGCAAAATTGTGTCCCAGAATCTGCTGCGCAGTTAGTTGGTAAAACAGGTTTGACTGAAACACAAATTAAAGCGCTTACCCGAGCTGAAATTGTGAGAATGGTTGCACCGGGTCAGCCTGTAACAATGGATTATCGTATGAATCGCGTCACTGTGGTGGTCGATCCGAAAACTAAAATTATTCTACAAGCTTCTTGCGGCTAAACAATTTTAAGAAATTTTCTCAATATTACCCTGAAAATTTGCTCTGATTTTCAGGGTTTTGCGTTTTAATCAGCCAATCACTCAAAATTAAAGGACTACAGTGTTAATATATCGGTTGTCATAAAATTTTAGATCAGGTCAGATAATGCACTTATTTATGTGTTTGAAAAATCAAGGAAATACACATTGATGCAAGCCTTGAATATATCGACACGCTTAGGTGGATTCTACTTTTTTTACTACGCAATTGTTGGGACGTTTTTGCCTTTTTGGAGCCTGTATTTAGAAGATCAGGGCTTTAATTATCAGGAAATTGGTGTTTTATCTTCTATTGCCATTTTAACGCGCTTTTTCGCGCCTTTTATTTGGGGATGGATTGCCGATAAATCAGGCAAACGGATGCTTTTGGTGCGCATCGCAACTTGGATGGAAGCCAGTATTTGGTTACTGATTTTTATTGTTCCGAATAGCTTTCAGTCTGTTGCATTACTCATGCTAATTTTTAGCTTTTTCCAAAACGCAATTTTGGCACAATTTGAAGGCGTGACTTTGTTTTGGTTGGGCGAGAAACGTGCGGAACTCTATGGCAAAGTGCGTAAATGGGGCTCTATAGGTTTTATTGTCGGGGTTTTTGGCATAGGTGCTATTTTGGAAATTATACCAATCTCCATGTTACCGATGTTGCTACTCAGTATTTCTTTACTGGCATTTCTATGGTCATTCAGTATTCAAGAACCAAGCTCCGCACCCATTGCACAAAAACAACTTGAACCCTTATTGCCTATTTTAAAGCGCCCAGTAGTCTATTCATTTTTTATAATTGAATTGATTTTACTGTTTTCGCATGCGCCATTTTATAGTTTCTACAGTAATTTTTTAAGTCAGGCAGGCTTTAGCACAAGTCAGATCGGTTTCTTGTGGTCTGTCGGAGTGATTGCTGAAATTATTATGTTTGCCTACGCAAGTTTGTTTTTAAAGCGTTGGTCTTGGCGTTCACTGGTTGCTGTATGTTTAATTTTGACAGGCTTACGCTGGGTAATTGTCGGTTTATTTCCATCCATATTTTTTGCGCAATTTTTTGCACAAAGTGTTCATGCCTTTAGTTTTGGCTTATTTCATATCATTGCCATGCGGGTGATTTTTCAAAACTTTTCTGCAGGGCAACAAGGTCGCGGGCAAGCACTTTACAGTACCATGTGGGGGTTAGGGGTTGCACTGGGGAGTATTTTGGCAGGGCATTATTGGGATATTGTTTCAGGCGAATGGATTTTTATTTTTGCAGGATTATCTACACTGATTGGTCTGTGTTTTATTTGGGGATTGCCAAAGCAATTAGAATCGCAGTTAATGTCGAGCGATACCAAAGCCTAGTTGGTAATAGCGTTCTTTTATCAAAAATAGAAGCAAGCAAAGTTGGATGGGTATAGTTTGCTTGCTTCTTACTAATTGATTGCTACATTAAATACGGATTTTAGCGTACTGCTGCCACCACGGTTGAGCTGCTTCGAGTTGTGCAGCCAGTTGTAAAAGCACATCTTCACGTGCAAAAGGCGCAATAAACTGCGAACCCAATGGTAAGTTATCTTTATTCCAATACAAAGGCACAGACATTGCAGGCAGCCCTGTAATATTGGCAAGTTGAGTAAATGGCACCCATTTTAGGTTTTCTTTGACAATGCGATCGACCAATTTACCTTGCGCTAACCAATGTGCTTTACCTGCATGTAATAGTGTTTTTAAAATTGGTTTTTGCCATGCAGGGGTTTTCACTTCGCCATTTTTCGGTGCAACTGAAGCTGTTGCAGGAATAAGGTATAAATCATAACGCTCAAAGAATTGATTCATTTGTGCGACATATACCCCCCAATTATTCAAATTGCGAATGTAATCTACTGACGTGGTTTTTGTGCCAAAGGCAGCCAAAGCCAAAGAGTCGAGCTCAAAATTATCGGAATGATTTGGCAGGCGAGTTTGAATTTCAGCAATTAAATAAGCAAATTGGCTAAACCATGTGGTAATGAAATCTTTGGCCAATTGCATGCCATCAATAGCAGGACGGTCTTCAACCACTTCATGCCCTAAAGATTCTAAAAGCTGTACGGTTTTTTGAATGGCATTGATGGCATCTTGTGAAACAGCTGTACCAATCGGAGATTGGGTCGAATATGCGATTCTTAATTTTTTTGGCGCTTGCTGAATTGCATCTAAATAACTGCGTTCAGGAGCTTCAATTTTGAAAAGTGAATGACCATCTGCGCCATGCGTTGCATCGAGCATTGCCGCATTGTCACGTACACTTTTACTTAAAATATGTTGCATCGCTGCACCATGCATGGCTTCACTGAGTTGTGGCCCCCACGGGGTGCGTCCACGACTTGGTTTTAAACCAAACAAACCACAGTAAGACGCAGGAATACGAATTGAACCACCGCCATCACTTGCCCCTGCAATCGGCACAATACCTGCCGCAACTGCAGACGCAGAACCACCAGAAGAACCACCACTATTGTGTTTCAAATTCCATGGATTTTTACATGTACCCCAAGCATCTGGCTCGGTTATCCCTTTAATCCCAAATTCAGGCGTGTTGGTACGTCCAAAGGTAACGATTCCGCTATTTTCCCAACGATTTACAATTTCTGCATTTTGTTCTGCAAGATGATGCGCACGTTTTAAACCCTGACAACCAAATGAAGTCGGATAGCCTGCATATTGTTGAAATAAGTCTTTGACTAAAAAGGGCACACCTGCAAATGGGCCTGTTAATTTTGTTTGTGTGCGCTGCCGTGCATGTTCATGCATAGGAATAATAATGGCATTTAATTGTGGATTGGTTTGTTCAGCACGTTGTAACGCAATATCTAATAATTCTGAGGCCTGAACATCCTTTTTGGCAACGAGCTCTGCCAAGCCTAAAGCATCATATTGGAGGTATTCTGCAAGTTTCATTTCAATCCTGAAAATCTGTATTGTCAAATTGATGTTGTATGCTATTTTTGTTTAAGAAGCAAGAATGACCCGATTACGACCTTGCATTTTTGCCTGATATAGCGCCTGATCTGCCTGAATAATTAAATCTTGTAAAGGGAGATTGGTGGGTAAGTGTGTATGTGACACGCCCATGCTTACTGTAAAATGAATGGGTTCAAGGTTTTCTAAATTTAACGCTTGATGTTCAATACACATACGAATACGTTCTGCAATGCGTTGAGTTTTATTTAAGTTATTATTGTTCAGCAAAATAATGAACTCTTCACCACCAATGCGACAAAATAAATCGTGATCACGTAAATTGCTTTTAACGATGTTAGAGAGATGTTGCAAAGCACGGTCACCGACATAATGCCCATATTGATCATTCATTTTTTTAAAATCGTCGATATCTAACATAATTAAAGACAATGAATGATTGTTTTTATGCTTTAAAGCTTTTTCACTTAACTGAGTAAAACTACGGCGGTTCAGTGTTTCGGTTAAACTGTCATGATTTGCCAAATACAATACTTCTCTATACAACTGATTTCGGTTTTGGCTAATCACACATAAAATTAACGTGGCAAGACCTAAAATAATTAAACCCACACGAATAGAAATAATGGTGGTTAAATAACTCGAATTCACTTGATCTATAAACAAGCCTGTGACGCTGTGATACAGAGTTAAACAGACCAAGCTATTAATCAGTGCCAAATTGAAAAGTTGATAGCTGGCAGCTGCCCAAATTAACGCAGCCAATGGATATAATAGTGCGCCTGGCCCATAGAAAATATGGGTGCAGGCGATAGAGATCAGTAATGCAAAAAAGGGCAAGATATCCTGAATTTGAGTTTCTTTAGCATATTGATTATTTATAAGTTTTTTGAATTTAGACCAGCCTGGGGCAGCCAAAATTAAAGGTAAGACAATTACCGCATTTAAAATTTCACCAGACCACCAAGTAAAAAAATCAATCCAACGATTTTCTTTTAACATAAAGGTGTGCGGCAAATTTGGCAGCAGAAGAATGGCAAATAAAGCCCCAAAGAAACAGCCTAAAGTTACAGCAATAATATGTGGATATAGCTCTGACACATTATTATTGCTCGCTGGAAGTTTAGCGCGGGCAAAATTAAAGAAAAACAACCCACTAAAAACAGCTACAAAGTTGGAAAGCGTTAAACCTAGCGTCATCAGGAAAGTATTGTCTGTGACCAAATCGGCGCCCATATAGCCAAAAAAAGCACCCAAAATTCCACCAAAACTTTTTAAAGATGGAAAGCGAATGAGTAGCCCCAACAAGAGGGCGTTGCTTGGCCAAAAAAAAGAAAAGTAGCTAAGTGGGCGAGTAAAAATACCCAATAAACAAGAAAAAAATACCACAACGGCTAGCAGTCCAAAGGCAAATATTTGCTTTTGAGTCGAAGATATAGTTTGCGGTATGCTAAAGTTTTGCAAGTACTAAACTCACTTTTGCAATGGGTTGATAATTAAGAAAAAAACTTGAATGAGTGTGACGTTCACAACAGAAAGGCGATCATATCAAATAACCATTACCTACAAAGTCGATTAAATGTAAACTAAGTCACATTTTCGTTAAATAAAATTGTTGTCTTATGTTTATGCTTGCAGATTTGGATTAAAAATATGCTAAGTTGTCTAAACGGTTTATATCTTTAAATAAATGTATGAAAAAAATATATCTAACCACAGTTTTAAGCTTATGTTCTGTCTGCGCGATTGCGAATGAAAATACAACAATAGATTCAGCCAAGTTAACGCCAGTAGCAGCAGAAACGACCAATAAATTTCGTGTGGTGACCCGTCCAGAAATTGTGGGGCTGTGGGGCATGCAAATCCCAAATAATCGTAAATGTATTGAATATTACAACTTTAAAAGTAATAGCGATGTGGTGATTAAAAGCGGTCAAGAATGGTCTGCAGGTGTATATGATTATCAACCTTCACAAGACCCTGCAAATTCGTTACCGGCTTTAATTTTGCAAGTTAAATATGACAATAATGAAGTGGATTGTTCTGGTTATCAGGAAGACCAAACAGGCGATATTTCACAATATTTTGTAAAATGGAAAAATGCGCACACCATTAATTTCTGTAGTAATGAAAAAGCAGAACAATGTTTTGCGACGTTGTACCGCGTCCTGCCTTAAACTTTTCATTATTTGGTCTATTAGAGATCTTTTATAAACTCGTACCCCTCATCCTGTAGCGCGTGTATTGATCATCTAGAGCGCTAAAGCACAAAAGTAGTGAATTTCAATCTTTCATTAGACGAATTATTGATGATCATTTTTCGAATCCAGAATCAATTAACAAGAGCGACACATTTTAGTGAGTTGAAAAGTTAGGTGAATTCTTAGAATCATTAGACTTTTTCAACCAGCAATGACCTTATTACATAAATTTGGAGCAAGCTGTGATTTAAAGGTTTGAGGAAATTTAAATATAATTAAAACATAGTGTTAGATATTTGTTTCAACAAAGCTCTTACAAATAAGACTTTATTTTCTCTTATTCATATACGAGTGTACGAGTGCATTTTAATTTAATGAAAATTTTATCGTCTTGCTGAAAATAAAAACGGCTACTGAGCCATGCAAGCATTTTGCGACACATGGCTCAGCAATAAATCCATAATTATGCCTCGTCAATTTCTAAAGGATTTAGACTTTGGACAGAACTTGCTTTAAATGGTGCAGCAATTTGCTTTAAATCTGAACCCGATGGGGCTTGATACACTTTTAAGCCAAACTCCGGAATAATTGCCAGCAAATGATCAAAAATATCGGATTGAATACTTTCATATTCTTTCCATGCAGTGGTTTTGGTAAAGGCATAAATTTCTAGTGGTAAACCTTCACTGCTTGGCTGTAGTTGACGAATAATCAATGACTGAGATTGATTAATACCTGGATGTTGTTTCAGATAAAACTCAACATAGGCGCGGAAAGTCCCTAAATTGGTTAAACGGCGTTGGTTGTATTGTGATTGATTTGCTAACTGCTGATTAAACTGCTCAATTTCTTCATTTTTGCTATGTAAATATTGATCCAATAACAAAAACTCTTTAAGTTTGCTTTGTTCATGTTCAGTCATAAAGTGCACAGAACTTTGATCAATTAAAATGGCACGTTTAATACGTCGGGCACCAGCTTCCTGCATGCCACGCCAGTTTTTAAAGGTATCGGTAATGAGTTTATTGGTTGGAATAGTGGTCAGGGTTTTATCCCAGTTTTGCACGGTGACTGTATGTAATGACATATCAATGACATCACCATCGGCATTTAAAGAAGGCATTTCAATCCAGTCACCAATCCGTACCATATCGTAGGAAGAAATTTGTACCGAAGCCACTAGAGATAAAATGGTATTTTGGAAAACCAACATCAAAACAGCAGCCATCGCACCAAAACCTGCGAGTAAGGTAAACACATCTTTTTTCAGGAAAGTGCCTAAAATCATGAGGGCACAGACCACATAAATAATGAGTTTAACTAACTGCAAATAGCCCTTAATTGGCTTGTTGCGTGACTTAGGGTTGCGTTGATAGAACAGGTTAAAAATATTTAAAAATTCAGAAATTGCCAATGCAATGGTCAGGAATATAAAGGCTTGCGCACCCATTTGCACAAAGCTTTCTACTTTATCTGACAAATGCGGTACGGTGGTGATGCCGTTCATAATCACGACAGCTGGGACAATGTTGGCAATACGTCGGATGACACTATGCTGTGAAATAATTTCACTATTGGCAAAGGTCATTTTAGAAATCAGTTTGCGAATCCCGCGCACTACAATTTGCTTGGCAATAAAGTTGGCTAAAATTGCCAGTAGAATCACAATACTGAGTGAGGTCAGCATTTCTAACCAAGGGTATTGGTTATACCATTCCTGAATATTTTGAATAAAATTAAATTCTTGCAAAAGGTCCTCGCTTTAAGGTTGCTGATTTTCGTCTGCACGGCACTTAGAATTTTGGCCTGCAATTCACCTTAATTCTTCATTGATGTATGAAATTGTTAGATAGTGTATCGACTAAAGTTTAAATTTGAAGGCTGAGTAACTTTTTGCTACATTTCAATTATTTGTTTTTACTGAAAGTTTTCAATCAAGTTGCAGTCATAATAAAAAAGCCAGTACAGATACTGGCTTTGAATAGATACCTAGCATAAATATTTGCATAAATACTTGCGTGATCTACCACATTAAATCATCTGGAATCACATAGGCTGCGTATGGATCTTCTTCATCTGTCGTGGCTTCATTTTTCTCGGCATTATTGACAATAATAAAGCCTTCCATTTTGCTATTAATACGTTCAGCTAAAGCTTTAGGCAGGAACGCATAACTGTCATTTTCTTTGGCAATCACCAAACTACCTGCCACGAGTGCATTGTAAATTTGTTGATTGATATACACTTTTTTAATCTTGCCATCTAAAAACTGATAAGCCACTTCACCATCGGTATCACGAATTTTATGCTGCTGAATCATTTGCATAATTGCTGCTTTCAGTTCTTTTTCCTGTAAAGCGGCTTTCTTTTCTTGCTCAATAGCTTGGTCTTTGGCGAGTTTTTCTTGCTGTGCCTGTGCAATTTTGGCTTTCACTTCAGCATCTTTACTTTCACCTGTGCGCTGTTCGTGTAAGGTTTGTTTAGACAGTTTTTTTGCCTTTTTATTATCGACTAAACCCGCTTTGAGCAATTGTGCCTGTAGTGCATTTTTAACCATGATAATTTCCGAAACTTAATGTTGAAGATGTCGATAGCGAAAATAAATAATCCAATACACCAAACTCAAACTTAGGCTGAGTCCTGCAGGTACCAGAAAAGAATTCAGTTTAAATGTAGGATAAATGGCTGCAGCGAGTAATCCACCCACAAAGAAACCAATTAAAATCAGTAGGTGTAAAACAATACGTCTTTTTTCAACTTGTAAGCCCCGCACTCGATAACCGAGGGCTAAGCCTAAATCGGTCAATACCCCAGATAAATGTGTGGTGCGGATGATGGTGCCTTTATAGTAGCTGATCATGGCATTTTGTATGCCCATGGCAACTGACGCCCAAAGCAGGGCATAACGTGGGAAATAAGGCAATAATACCCAGCAGATTAAAATAAAAAAAGCCACCAAACTCATGGGAAAACCATAGCGACGCCCTAAGCGAAAATTGCTATTTCCTAAAATGACGCCGCTATAAAATGAGCCAATCACATAGCACAAAATCACCAGAAACAAGAAAATCATGGCTTCTGGTTTCCAGTCGATTAGCGCCATCGCCAAGATACTAACGTTACCAGTCATGTGCGAAACGGACTGGTGCAATACGGTCACCAATCCGAGTACGTTAATAATTCCAGCATTGACGGCTAGAAAAAAAGCACCAAATTGCACCCAAAGGGGTAAAGTTTGAAAAGGCATAATGAGTGATTGCGTAAGTTTCCTAACGCATTGTATCTTAACTCAAACCACGGTCAACCGCAGTAGTAAATAGCACATCGGTAGATGAGTTAAGTGCAGTTTCGGTTGAATCTTGCAATACGCTAATGACCATACCAATTGCAACAACTTGCATGGCAATATCTGAAGAAATACCAAATAAGCCACACGCTACAGGAATCAGCAGTAACGAGCCGCCCGCAACGCCTGAAGCACCACAGGCCGACACCGTTGCAACCACAGATAAAATCAGCATGGTGCTAAAATCGACAGAAATCCCTAAGGTATTTACTGCAGCTAAGGTCAAAACGGTAATGGTGACTGATGCGCCTGCCATGTTAATTACTGCACCTAACGGAATTGCAACACTCGCGGTTGATTCCTGTACGCCTAAACGCTTGGCTAAGTCTAAATTGACAGGGATATTGGCTGCAGAACTACGGGTAAAGAAAGCAGTAATGCCACTTTCGCGTAAGCATTGAAAAACTAAAGGATAAGGATTGCTGCGGGTCACAAATGCCACCATGATTGGGTTGATGACCAACGCGACAAAGAACATCGTACCTAACAAGACTGCCAATAATTGAGCATAACTGGCTAAGGTGCTCAAGCCTGCATCGGCAAATGTCACGGCAACCAAGCCAAAAATACCGAAAGGCGCAAAGTTAATCACCAAGCGAATAACGCGATTGACTGCATTGGCTGCATCATTCAACAATGCTTTGGTGGACTCTGTAGCATGGCGGAAGGCAATCCCTAAAGCCACAGCCCAAGCCAAAATACCAATAAAGTTGGCTTCGGCAATGGCAACTACAGGGTTAGCAACAAAACTAAGTAAAAGATTTTTCAAAATTTCAGCAAGACTGCCCGGCGGGGTTAATTCTGACTGTGTTGCAACATCTAAAAATAATGTACTTGGGAAAAGCGTACTTGCAATAACTGCACTGAGCGCAGCCAAGAACATACCAATCGCATACATCAGCATAATCGGTTTGATATAGGCATTGCTGCTTCCAATTTTAAAATTGGCAATCGATGCCATGACCAAAATAAAGACTAAAATTGGCGCAACAGACTTCAGGGCTTTAATAAATATATCACCCAAAAGGCTTAAATAGGGCGCAGATTCTGGAAATAAAATTGCAACAGCCACACCGAGTACAATTGCAATCATAATTCGGGAGACTAAACTCAAACGCAAAAAAGCTGAAAACATACGAAAATAAGGTAAAAGAAAAGCGGCTATTTTATACTGAAATGTCCATGTGCTTAAAAATAATTTTGATATAAAAGTTAAGTCTATATTTTTAAAAGTGATATTTATTAAACTGTTTAAATTTCAGCAAGATAAAAGTACTCATTGATCAAAAAGTATGTGTGTTGAACATCCAGTTTTAAAGATAAAATTAAAGATCAATTTCTTGATCTTTAAGTCAGTTCAGGCGCAAGCTCTTGCATGGCTAAATAATGTGAAAAAAAAACTTTTCCATTTAAATGCTGCAAAAGTTTTGAGTGTTGTAATTTGTCCATTACCGGGCCTTTAATTTCAGAAAAATGCAGACAAATATTCAATTTTTTTAGTTCAAGATTTAAATCTTCCAGCATTTCGAGTGCGCTTAAATCAATACTGCTAATACTCGAACAATTCACCACTACATGCTTTAACTGAGGGTTTTGGCTGACTTGATTAATAAAAAAGCCTTTTAAAGTATTGGCATTTAAAAAGGTTAGATTTTCATCAATTCGCATGGATAGCACGTGTGGCGCGGTACGCACTTGATGCCGCTGAATATTACGAAAATGTTGTGTGCCTTCAAGTAAACCAATTACCGCAATATGTGGTCGGCTAATACGCCACAACATTAGAATAAAGGTGGACACAATTCCAATAATTAAACCTGTCGAAATATCAATCAATATGACGCCAAAGAACGTCACCCACATGGCTAGACCATCGGCTTTGGAATAACGCCAAGTTTCTTTAAAAGACTGAAACTCGACTAGTTTCCAAATTGAAACAATAATGGTTGCAGCCAAAACAGCCAGAGGTAAATCTTGGAAAAATCCCGTGAAGTATAAACTGACAATAACAATCACAATGGAGGTAAACACACCTGCCATGGGTGTTTTTGCACCTGCATCGGCATTCACGACGGTACGCGACAAACTGCCTGTGACGGGAAAAGAAGAGCTGACACCTGCGCCAAAATTGGCTAAACCGAGTGCAATGAGTTCCTGATTGCTATTTAAGTGACTGCGCTGTTGTAAGGCGGTGGCTTGTGCAATAGACAATGATTCTACAAAACTGATCATGGCAATCATGGCTGCGCCCGGAAGAAGCTGCAGAACGAGTTGTGTATTCCATTTAGGGAGATGAATAGGCGGGAATCCTGAAGGAATTTCTCCCACAGTTTTAATTCCGACTTGTTGCAAATGCAATGAATAAACCAAAGCAATCGAACCGATCACCAATACCAATGGCAAGGCTTTTAAGATAAAACCATTCCCTCGAACACGTTCACGAATGGCATTACTGTTGATGATTTTAGGGGCGTAAATTAGAAATAAAATGGCAGCAACACCCAAGAGCACGCTATAAAGATGGGTTTGTCCCACATATTGCCAAAAGCTGTATAAGAACTCGGGTAAGTTATTGGCTTTAAGGGGGATGTCTAACACAAATTTAAGCTGTCCAATCGCAATCATTAATGCAGAGGCAATAATGAAGCTTTTAATAACAGGATGGCTAATGAGTTGAATTAAAAAACCGAAGCGAAAAATCCCTAAAAGTAGCGAAATAATGCCGACCATCACAGCAAGTAAACAGGCTGCTTGAATATAAGCTGCCGAGCCGACTTCAAATAATGGATTGAGCGTCGCAAAGGTCATCATGGAAATAATGGCGACTGGGCCAATGGACAAGGTTGGACTGCCACCAACCAAGGCGTACATGATCATGGGGATCACGCTGGCATATAAACCCATGACAGGAGGTAAACCTGCAAGCATGGCATAAGCCATCCCTTGAGGTACAAGCATGGCAATGACGATAAACGCAGACAGCAGATCAGATTTCAATGTTTCTGCATTGTATTTTCGCAGCCATTGCCAAGCAGGCAGTACACGAGCCAAACGTGAATTGAAATCTGACATACTGAAATCTAAATCATAAATTTAGATATATTATGAACAAAAAATGCTAAGAAGTCTTTGAAATAGCAGGAGAGTATTCAAGTTTTATGGTGATGCCTGATAATACAGGCATTATCATTTAGTCCTGCGGGCAATAAAGTGCATATAGGGTATTAAGTACCTGCACCATTTTTTCATCTTTAATTGAATAAAAAATTTGCTTGCCATCACGGCGGGTATTCACCACATCACTTTTACGCAGCATCATTAATTGTTGCGATAAAGTAGGCTGATGAATTTGAGTTATTTCTTCAATTTGCGATACGTTTAATTCTTGTTGAGATAAATGACAAAGAATTAAAAGACGGTCACTATTCGCCAAAGATTTTAAAATTCCAACAACGGTATCCGCAGATTCACGCATTGATGTGATTTCAAGACCATCGTTCATTGTTTTATTCTCTTAATTTACAGCTAACCCAATATATATTAGGCGGGAGTGGAAGATAAATTATATAACATAAATCATTATTTATATATGAGAACAAGTATCATTTAAGAAAAGATATCAGCCAATCATAAATAATGGCCTGATATTCTAATCAAAAAATTGATAAAAAAGTGGCTGAGTTACAATAAAACCTATTTTTTCACCTGTTCAAAACTTTTTAATTCTTTCTCACTAAATTCACTCGATGCAGCTAATAACTCGTGAATTTCTGGGTTATACCAAGCAAAGTATTCAGACATTTTGGCACTAAAAGTATCATCTAGGCTTATCTGCGCAGCATTGTGTTGCAACAAGGCTTGCTGATCTAAACTGCTGATAAAACTTTTTAAGGTGGCACTATCAAAATAATATGCAGACTTAAATTGTGCAGAATCTGCAGCGCGTTGTAATACGGTTTTGGTCATTTTTTCCAAAACTTTCAGATTTAAAGGGATGTGTGCGCTATAACGCTGCAAAAGCCCTTGAATCAATACGAAATTATTTAAACTTGGTTTTGCCAGTTCAGCTAAGGCATAGAGTTCATGCTGTGTAGCTGGGTTCGGCTGTAATTGCAGATTTGCTTCTGTAACCCAATTTTGCTGAATAAAGTACGCCACAATTTTTTCGATTTCTTGAGAAAGTTCTTGCGCCGTCCATGCCAAGAAAAACTCTTGCTTCAAATATGGATAAATCGCCTGCAGTTTTTGCATTAAATCTGCGCATGATAATGCTAAATTTTGTTCATTAAACTGCTGCACAATTAATGCTACACACGCAGGCAAAATAAAGCAGTGCAAAATATTATTGCTAAAATAGCTCAATAAGATTTTTTGGCTTTCTGCGACTCGAATCTGTTCTACACCATCTTGGTTATAACGCTCAACTTGTTTAAGTTTTAGCGCATATTCAATAATTTCTTGTGGATTTAAACCCGTAATAATCATACGTGGGTCGTAGCACAATTGTTTGAGCAAACGTCGATATTGTTCAATTCGGGCGAGCAGCTCATCTTGTTTCAATGCATGCTGATCGGCATTTAATAAAATCAGAGAGATGAGGGCGATTGGGTTAATCACCACCGCTTTATTGATATTTTCCAAGATTGCATGCGCAGTATGATCTACCGTGTGAATCACAGAGGTCGGTAGTTCATCATTTATGTTCAGTTTTACATCGCGTGCTTGGTTGGCAGTTAAAACATCATCTAAAAATACAGGTTCGCCAAAGTTGACATAGACCTGACCAAAGACTTTTTCAATTTTACGGGCAGAGTTTAAAATACCCCATAAAGATTCGGCTTCTTTCGGTTTGCCGTTTAATTCATTTAAATAAGATGTGCCTTCAATCAGTTTTTCATAACCAAAATACGTTGGAATAAATGCAATTGGTTTGGTTGCTCCGCGTAAATGGCTTTGAATGGTCATCGACAACATGCCTTTTTTCGGCGGTAACAATAAACCTGTACGTGAGCGTCCACCTTCAATGAAGTATTCGAGTGGGGTGTTGCGTGACAATAAACTGTGTAAATATTCTTTAAATACCGAGGTGTATAATTCATTGCCGCTGAAAGTACGGCGAATAAAATACGCACCTGCACCACGCACTAATTGACCCACAATTGGTAAATTTAAATTAATACCTGCTGCAATATGCGGCACCATCAAGCCACGATTAAAAATCACATAAGACAGCAACAAATAGTCGATGTGGCTACGATGACAAGGGGTATAGACGATTTCATAGTCTTTGGCGAGTTCGCGTACCGTGTCAAAGTGATGCACTTCAATGCCATCATAGAGCTGTGTCCAAAGCTTGGTCAGTGCCAGTTCAGCAAAACGCAAAGTCGAATAAGAAAAGTCCGATACAATTTCAGTTAAATAGCTTTTAGCACGGTTTTCTGCTTCAAACATACTGACTTTTTGTTCGATACTTTCTTTACGAATAGCTTGTTGTACTGCTTCACTTTTCATCAACGCATGAATCAAATTACGGCGGTCAGATAAGTCTGGGCCTAAAATCGCTTCTTTGTGTTGATTAAAATTGTGTTCCAGATGTTGCTCAATAAAGTGCGCAGGCGATAAGTGTGGTTGTTGTTGTGTGGCTTGTTCAATAAGCTGACGTAAGGAAATTGCTTTATGAAACTCGATGTAGTTATCACGTGAATAGAGCGAAATATTAATGGTTTGTTTAAGCTTGTTTGGCGTAGACCATGCATCGGCAAATAATGCTTTAAACCAAGAGTCTTCGTATTCGGGTGAACGTCCCCAAAGTACAGTTACGGGAACTAACAACACATCATGTTCAGGATGTTGCTCTAAGGTTTCAATGAGTCGAATCAATTTAGCAGAGTAGTGATAAGCACTGTGCTGTGGGTTTTTCTCACGCAAGACCAAAATGGAATCGTCTTCCTGATGCTCGGCAATGTTTAAAGGCGCATACACAGAAGGTAAACCACGAGATTGCGTCTGCTGATCAATCAATACGGTATTGCTGAGAGAGGCATCTTGCAGCACATAACAAAATTGTGTTTTTTCAGAGCTTTGTGCAACACGATGTTCTAATTCTGCAGTCGTGCCTAATACTTGTGGCGTCACAATCTTATCTAAGATTTTTTTAGTGAAATTACGATAAAGCTGACTGTAACGTTTATTAGACATTGCATTCCCTACATTTTGTTATGTGTTGCTATTGTCAAAAAATAAATAGCAAATTTCAAACCCAAGTGCCGAGAAAATCGACAATTAAACTGAGGTCGTCATCTCTTTATTCTAATTCGCATTTTGTTGAAAGCTAATCATATTTTTGTATAAAACAATTTTCGTGAAACATCGGCAAAAATTTTATAAAAAGGTATGATAATTTAAATTTTGTTTATATAGATATAACTTAGGGAATAATCATGACCACAGATGCAGCTTTTTCAACACCAGCAAATTTAGGGATTGCCGTATATAGCAATAATGCAGAAGCGATTGGTAACACGCCATTGGTACGCATTAACCGTTTAATTTCTGGCGATGCAACGGTTTTAGCCAAAGTGGAAAGCCGTAACCCTGCATTTTCTGTGAAATGCCGTATTGGTGCTGCTTTAATTGCCGATGCTGAAAAACGTGGCGTGTTAAAAGCAGGTATGCATATTGTAGAACCGACCAGTGGTAATACAGGAATCGCTTTGGCATTTGTAGCTGCAGCAAAAGGTTATGAGATTACACTAACGATGCCTGCAAGCATGAGTATTGAGCGCCGTAAGGTGTTGAAAGCGTTGGGTGCAAATTTGGTGCTGACTGAGCCTGCAAAAGGTATGAAAGGCGCGGTGGATGAAGCAGAGCGTTTGGCAACCGAACATCCTGAAACTTATTATTTGCCGCAGCAGTTTAATAACCCTGCCAATCCGCAAATTCATGAAGAAACCACAGGCCCAGAAATTTGGGCAGCAACAGGCGGCAAGGTCGATATTCTTGTTGCAGGTGTAGGTACAGGCGGTACGATTTCTGGTATTTCGCGTTATTTCAAAAAGGTAAAAGGTCAGGCATTGCATACTGTTGCAGTCGAGCCTGCTGAATCTCCAATTATCGCTCAGGCCAAGCGTGGTGAAGCCATTACGCCTGCACCACATAAAATTCAGGGGATTGGCGCTAACTTTATTCCAAAAAACCTAGATTTAGATTTGGTGGATGAAGTGATTGCGATTGAAAGTGCTGAAGCAATTGACTGGGCGCGTAAAACAGCAACCCAAGAAGGTATTTTAGTCGGTATTTCAAGTGGTGCAGCAATGGCTGCTGCTGCAAAATTGGCGGCACGTCCTGAAAATGCAGATAAAAATATTGTGGTGATTTTACCTGACAGTGGTGAGCGTTATTTATCTTCAGTATTATTTGAAGATATTAGTGCAGAATGATGTGTCTTTAGACAGTCAAAAGAATTTGAAAAATCCCAAAGTTTGAACTTTGGGATTTTTTATTTAGAGAATAAATTTATGAGGTGAGTTAATACGTTCTGAAAAGCAAATTTCTTTCTACTTAGACGCTAATATTTAGCGGGATCAGCAATGAATCCAACGAAGCTAACTATGTAAAAATCAAACAATCGCAGATACTTTATCTGGCGTCATCAGTGCTTGATTAATATATAGCTTGATTAAGCGTTCACGTGACCCAATAGCTTTTTGATAATGGGTAGAATTGAGTAATAACGACGCACCATAAGTTACTGTCCAAATATAAGACAGATAATCACGGATCGACATCGCGCTGTTAAAGGACTCTAAATAGGCTTGGGTGATGTCCTTAATTTCTAAAATACGCTGCTCACGAATATCGTATAACTGTTCAAACAATTCATTTAGTTTACGTTCATTATTGGTTAAGCGTTCTTCAATCGAGTGCAGCAAAATCGTACGGTTGGAATTAAGCATGTTATACAGCATGTACTGCGAAACATAAGTTTGAAAGTTATGGTGATACTGTTTGGAAATATCCAATAAACGCTGTTCATTTAAAATAATTAACTCTAAATAGAGCTGATTTTTACTTTTGAAATATTTATAAATTGTGCCTTTGGCAATATCTAACTCTGCAGCCAACTCACTTAATGTAATATCATTATGATTTTCCAGTAATAAAACCTCAGCCATTGCCAAAATTTTCTCTTTACGACGTCGGAAATTTTCTTGGCGTAGAGTCGTCATCAATCAATATTCCAATTACAACCAATTAAGCATGTTGGAGTCTAGTGCAGTTTGAGCAACTTGAAAATAGCACCAAGGTCTTGAAAAGGTAAGTTTTAACGTATGTTCATCAGTGAACCAATGAATTTAAAAAATATCATGTGAAAAATAGCACAATCCATAAGCCAAATCGGTTGTCAATAAAACTGAACCAAACAGGTCATTTTAGTGAAATAAAATTGGATTTCTAAAACTTTTATTCTATTTTTCATAAGCAAGGCCTAAAAGTCTAAGATCAATCAAGCATAGCAATTCAGCACTTTGCGAGATTGCAATGCTCATCTTTTGATTTACATTTAACGTGAATTACTTGCTAACTCACAGGGATGTTATTTGTAATTTTAAAAAGCATGGCTTTTACGGTAATCACTTTAAAAAGACGGTAATAAGGGACTAAAAATGATTGTAATTGTAGATGCTGTACGTACCGCAATGGGCGGCTTTCAAGGTTCACTGGCAAGTTGTACAGCACCCGATTTAGGCGCGGTTGCAATTCAACACGCAGTTGCACGTGCAGGTTTAAGTGGGACTGACATTGATGAAGTAATTTTTGGTTGTGTATTGCCTGCAGGTTTGAAGCAAGGCCCTGCACGTCAGGCGATGCGTCAAGCGGGTTTACCCGATAGTACAGGTGCAACCACCATCAATAAAATTTGTGGCTCTGGCATGAAAGCTGTTATGCAGGCAGCCGATGCTATTCAGGCAGGTTCAGCGCAGATTGTGGTCGCTGGCGGTATGGAATCTATGTCGAATGCGCCGTATTTGCTAGATAAAGCACGTGCAGGTTTCCGTATGGGACACGGCAAAGTCACAGACCACATGTTTCAGGAAGGTTTAGAAGATGCTGAAACAGGCTTGTCGATGGGCGTGCTGGCGCAAGACATGGCAGACAAGAAAAACTATACCCGTGAGCAGCAGGATGAATACGCAATTCGCTCTTTAAACCGCGCGGTAGAAGCCATTCAAAACGGTTATTTTAAAAATGAAATCGTGCCTGTCACTGTTCATTCACGTAAAGGTGATGTGATTGTCGATCAGGATGAACAACCGTTAAATGCCAAAGTCGATAAAATTAGCAGTTTGCGTCCCGCATTTAAAAAAGATGGCACGATTACAGCCGCCAATGCCAGCTCTATTTCAGATGGCGCATCTGCTCTGGTGATTACATCAGATGTGGTTGCGGCAGAGCGTGGCTTAAAACCGCTTGCAAAAGTTGTGGCATACGCGACACATTCACAACATCCTTCTGAGTTTACTCTTGCTCCTGTAGGGGCGATTCAAAAAGTGCTAGATAAAGCAGGGTGGTCGGTTGCCGATGTAGATTTGTGGGAAATTAATGAAGCCTTTGCCATGGTAACCATGCTTGCGATAGATGCTTTTGATTTAGACCCTGCCAAAGTGAATATTCAGGGTGGTGCATGTGCTTTGGGGCATCCTCTAGGTTCTTCAGGTTCACGTATTATTGTGACGCTCATTCATGCATTGCAACGTATAGGCGCGAAAAAAGGCGTGGCATCTTTATGTATTGGCGGTGGTGAAGCCACAGCGATTGCGGTGGAGTTAGTTTAAGTCCAGCTCGTCTAACTGCAGATTCATCTATAAAAAATAGAGTTCTCGAAAGAACTCTATTTTTTTAACTTTTAACTTATTAACAATAACAATGAAGTTTTATGCTTGGATAAACTGCTTCACTGCTTGGTTAAATTCATTTGGCAATTCTACGTTAGAAATGTGCGATGCATTGATTTCAAACAATTGGCTATTGGCAATACGTTCAACCATAAATTGACCATCGACAACTGTTGTCACAGGGTCTTGCTGACCTGCAACCACTAAAACAGGCACAGTGATGTCTTTAAGTTGTTCACGTACATCCGCTTTAGCCAAAGCTTCGCAACAGCTCGCATAACCTTCGGCGCTGCCAGCTGCCAAGTCGTTTTGAAGATTGTTGACCACTGTCGCGTTGCTTTGGATAAAGGGTTCAGTAAACCAGCGTGATGCTGCAGTCGAAGCAATCGGTTGTAAACCTTGTTCACGTACCAATGCGGCACGGTCATTCCAAGCCTGTTCTTGACCAATTTTTGCCGCAGTATTACACACCACCACCTGATTAAAACGTTCAGGGCGATGAATCGCTAACCATTGACCTGTTAAACCGCCCATAGAAATACCACAGAATGCCGCTTTTTCAACATTTAAGTGATCGAGTAGATTTACAACATCTTGACCCAATTGATCAATGCTATATGGACCTTGCGGAGCTGATGATGCACCGTGACCACGTGTGTCGTAGCAAATTACAAAAAAGTCTTGCTGGAAAAAATCAATCTGTGCTTGCCACATTTTGAAGTTTGTACCCAGCGAGTTTGAAAAAATCAGTGCAGGTTTTGTAGCATCACCAAAAGTTTGGTAATTGATTTGCGCATCATTTGAGGTAAAAGTTGGCATTTTTTTTTAAATCCTTAATCTTATAAATCCCCCTAAATCCCCCTTTATGAAAGGGGGACTTTTAATGAGGATTAAACACGTTCAATGATCAAAGCAATACCTTGACCAACACCAATACACATTGAACATAAACCGTATTTACCGCCAGTTTGTTCAAGTTGGTTCAGTGCTGTAGTGACTAAACGCGCACCAGATGCACCAAGTGGGTGACCTAAAGCAATTGCACCACCGTTTGGATTGACTTTCTCTGAACCATCTTCAATGCCTAAGTCACGAGTACATGCTAATGCTTGTGCAGCAAAGGCTTCGTTCAGTTCAATCACGTCCATTTGTTCAATGGTCAAACCTGTTTGTGCCAACAATTTTTTGATTGCAGGCGCAGGACCAAAGCCCATAATACGTGGTTCAACACCAACAACAGTTGAAGCAATGATTTTGGCACGTGGTTTTAAGCCGTGTTGTGCAACCGCTTCTTCAGAAGCAATCAGTAGGGCAGCCGCACCATCGTTAATACCTGACGCGTTACCTGCAGTCACAGTACCGTCTGCTTTTACCACTGGCTTTAATTTTGCCAATGCTTCTGCTGTGGTTGATGCACGTGGATGTTCGTCTGCAGCAACAACGACAGGCTCGCCTTTACGTTGTGGAATTTCCACTGCAATAATTTCTTTGTCAAAGAAACCGCGTGCTTGTGCAGCAGCAGTACGTTGTTGGCTGGTTAGAGCAAACAAGTCTTGATCGGCACGGTTAATATTGAACTGTTCCGCTACATTTTCAGCAGTTTGCGGCATAGTTTCTACGCCGTACATTTCTTTGAGTTTCGGGTTAATGAAACGCCAGCCCATTGTGGTGTCTTCAATTTTTTGACTACGACCATAAGCAGATTCTGATTTACCCATCACAAATGGAGCGCGGCTCATTGATTCAACACCACCTGCAATAATCAGGTTTGCTTCACCTGCTTTAATTGCACGTGCGGCCATTGCAATTGCGTCTAGCGATGAACCACATAAACGGTTTACAGTGGTTGCTGGCACTTGGTACGGTAAACCTGCTAAAAGTGCAGACATACGACCCACGTTACGGTTGTCTTCACCTGCTTGGTTGGCACAGCCGTAAATCACGTCATCAACTTGTTCCCAGTTTACAGATGGATTGCGTTGCATAAGTGCTTTGATCGGTAATGCGCCTAAGTCATCAGCACGGACTGGAGCTAAACCACCTGCATAACGACCAAATGGGGTACGGATGGCATCGACGATATATGCGTTTTTCATATTTTATTTTCCAAATATCTTAATCTCTCCCAACCTCCCTTTAAAAAAGGGAGGAGATTCCCACCTAAAATTACTTGATGGAAGTCCCCCTTTGAAAAAGGGGGATTTAGGGGGATTAAAAATTATATTTAAAGACGATTAAGCCTGAGTCGCATCAATCAGCTTTGCACCAGTCAATGACTGTAATTCTTCAAAGCTCAAGCCTTCAACTTTTTCAAGAACTTTCATGCCTTCAGGAGTTACGTCAATCACACATAAGTCAGTGTAAATGCGGTCTACACATTTCAAGCCAGTTGCTGGGTAAGTCAATTCAGCCACGATTTTTGGTTCACCTTTTTTGGTGACGTGATCGGTTGTGATAAAGACTTTTTTCGCACCAACGGCTAAGTCCATTGCGCCACCAACAGCAGGAATCGCATCTGGCGCACCTGTGTGCCAGTTTGCCAAGTCGCCATTTTCAGCCACTTGGAATGCACCCAATACTGCGATGTCTAAGTGACCGCCACGCATCATGGCAAAAGAGTCACCATGATGGAAGAATGAGCCGCCTGTTAGCATGGTCACGAATTCTTTACCTGCGTTGATTAACTCAGGGTCTTCTTCACCTGCAGGAGGTGGTGGACCGAAAGCCAATAAACCGTTTTCAGAGTGTAAGAATACGTCTTTGTCTGAAGGCAGGTAGTTTGAAATTTTAGTTGGTAAGCCAATGCCGAGGTTGACATAAGCACCGTCTGGAATGTCTTGTGCCACACGTTCAGCGATTTGATCACGTGTTAATTTGGTATAGCTCATGATGTTCTCCTTCACGTGACAGTTATGCAGATTGTTCAGGTTGTTTTGCGCCAACGGCAACAACGTGCTGAACGAAAATACCCGGAGTGATGATGTGTTCAGGATCTAACGCGCCTAACTCAACCACTTCAGAAACCTGTGCAATTGTCACATCGGCAGCCATCGCCATGATTGGGCCAAAGTTACGTGCAGATTTACGGTACACCAAGTTACCCCAACGGTCGCCTTGCTGTGCTTTAATTAAAGCAAAGTCTGCGCGGATTGGGTTTTCTAGTACGTAGTCTTTACCTTCATAATTTAAGGTTGGTTTGCCTTCTGCAAGTAAAGTACCAAAACCTGTAGGGGTATAGATTGGACCTAGACCCATACCTGCAGCCTGAATACGGCATGCCAAGTTACCTTGCGGCACCAGTTCAAGCTCGATTTTGCCTGCGCGGTAAAGTTCATCAAATACCCAAGAGTCAGACTGACGTGGGAATGAACAGATAATTTTACGTACCGCGCCAGCTTTTAGCAGTTTCGCTAAACCGTAGTCACCATTACCTGCGTTGTTGTTTACAATAATTAAATCTTTGATGCCAAGTTCAATCAAACCATCAATGAGTTCCGCTGGCTGACCTGCGGTACCAAAACCACCAATCATGATGGTTGAACCATCTTTAATTTGCGAAAGGACTTCTGTTAAAGAAGTTTGACTTTTATCAATCATAATGTGTCCTAGACAATTGCCTGTCCATTAACTTTTGGAACTTTGAGTTGAAGGTAGGGGTGCTGCTGAGTTGTCGCGTTTGGTTAATACCCAATGTGCGATCAAACCAATACAGATGCCCCAAAATACAGAACTTAGCCCTAAAAACTGCATGCCAGAGGCAGTTGCTAAAAAGGTGATGAGGGCTGCATCACGCTGTGATTCTTTACTCATTGCAACTGAAATATTGGTGGCAATTGCACCCAAAAGTGCAAGTCCAGCCAAAGCTGCAATCAGTTCTTTGGGCAATAGGCTAAATAGCATGACGATGCTACCCGCAAATAACCCACCTAAAATATAGAAAATACCGTTTGCAACACCTGCAATATATCGCTTTTCTTTCAGTTCGTGCGCATCTTTACCTAAGCATAATGCTGCAGTAATAGAGGCAAGTACAATGGTAATTCCTCCCACACACGCAACGGCAAGAGAAGCGATACTGGTCGCACTAATAATAGGCTTAGCAGGCATGTCATAACCGCTAATTTTAATAATTGCCATACCCGGTAAAAACTGCCCAGACAAGCTGACTAAAATTAAAGGTAATGCCAAGTTTAAGGTTGAATTCCACGTCCATTCAGGTGCAATAAACTGTGGAATTGCCAAACTAAAATTGGTGGTGACAGGGTTAATTTTACCGAGCATTAAGCTGAGTATAATGCCTGCAGCAAGCACCCAAATCATGGCATAACGTGGACTAAAACGCTTTGCCAATAAAAATACCGCTAGCATCCCAAATACAATGTATGGCAGGGTATCGGTTGCAGTAAATAAGCCTAAGCCAAATTGAACCAAAATACCTGCCATCATGCCTGCTGCGACTTCTTGCGGAATCCAAGACAGGAGTTTGTCAAAATAACCTGTGATTCCAATCAAAAAAATCACCACAGCAGAGGTGATGTAGGCTGCAACTGCTTCATTCAGGGTAATATCGGGAAACAGTGTGACCAGCAATGCGGTACCGGGTGCAGACCAAGCGGTGACCACAGGCACTTTGTATTTAATGGACAAAAAGATACCTGCGACAGCAGCACCAATAGAAATTCCCCAAATCCATGAAATCATCATGTCTGGGGAAACTTGGGCTTGCTGTGCCGCTTGGAAAAAGATGATCAATGGCCCTGAATAGGAGATCAGCACTGCTAAGAATCCTGCAACAGTGGCTGAAATTGACCAGTCATTTTTTAAAGTTTGGAACAGGTGACTCATTGACGATTTGCCTCCTTGCGTCAAGCAATGATCCTGTTGAAGTTGGTCATGATCTTGGCTTAGCCCTGATCACCACCACCTACAGGTACAACGGTACCTGTCATGTACGATGACTCATCAGAAGCAAGGAACAGAATCGCATTCACTTGTTCCTGAATGGTGCCATAGCGACCCAAGAAGGTACGATCAATGGTTTGATCGACCACTTGTTGCATCCACTCTTTTTCAGATTCTGAAAGTGGGTTGGCATTACGTGGCACTTTACGTGGTGGCGCTTCTGTACCGCCAGTTGCAATAGCATTCACACGAATACCATCTTTGGCATGTTCAAAGGCGAGGGAAGCGGTTAAACCGTTTACACCACCTTTAGACGCCGAATATGGCACGCGGTTAATACCACGTGTTGCAATTGAAGATACGTTTACAATGGTACCTTTCTGGTTTTTCACCATTTCAGGCAATACTGCGCGGCAGCACCACATAGTAGGGAACAATGAACGATTCACTTCTTTGATAATTTCTTCTTCAGAAAATTCTTCAAAAGGTTTCATCCAAATTGCACCGCCTACGTTGTTGATGAGCACATCAACACGACCATAGGTTTCAAGTGCTTTAGCAACCACAGATTCTGCACCTGCAAAAGTTTCAAGGTTGGCTTTTACGGTTACTGCATCGCCACCGTGTTCTTCAATTTCGGCCAACACTTCTTCTACATAGGGAGAAAGGTCTGCCATAACCACTTGGGCACCTTCACTCGCCACTTGTAAAGCCACACCGCGACCAATGCCTTGAGCGGCACCAGTCACGATTACAACTTTGTTTTCAAATCTTTTTGTGCGATTCATTTTATTCTCCGACTGCGTTTATTGAATGTCTAACAAACTTAGTTGGCAGAGAATTTTTCAAATAAGAAGCTAGCAGGTTTAACGCCTTCAGCATCTAACCAACCGCGTACCGCTTCTACCATTGGTACTGGACCACATAGGTAGATGTCTACATCACCACCGTTGAGCCATTCGTTTTCGATATGGCCAGTCACGTAACCTTTACGCTCGTGTGCAGATTCTGGATTTGCCACTACAGTGCGGTACTCGAACCAAGAGAATTTTTCTTGTAGTTCGTTTAATTTTTCAATTGCAACCAAGTCAAAGTCATTGGTCACACCAAAAACTAAACGTACAGGGTGCTCAGAACCTTTTTCTTCAAGTACTTGCAGCATAGACATAAATGGTGCGATACCTGTACCACCTGCTAACATCACTACAGGGCGTGCTACATTACGTAAGTAGAAGCTACCAAATGGACCCGTAAAGGTCATTTTGTCGCCCGCTTTGGCATTTTGGCTTAAGAATTCGCTCATTTTGCCGTTTGGTACGTTACGTACAACAAAGCTCGTTAAGCGGTTGCCTGGTTTAGAGCTGAAAGAATATGAACGGGTTTCTGTTGTACCAGGAATACCCACATTCACGTATTGACCTGCAAGGAAGTGAATGTCTGGTTGACCTTCATCTAACTGAATGTCAAAAGTAATGGTCGAGTCAGATAAGTTTTCTACACGAGCCAAAGTACCTTCAAATGCATGAATTTCAGTTTTACATACATCAGAAGTTGCTTGAATTTGGAATACTGCGTCAGAAGTTGGTTTACATTGGCATGCAAGAATGTAGCCTTGTTCAGCTTCTTCTGGTGTCAATGCATCTTCAATATAAGTTTCTTCAGGCATGTCATACGAACCTGATTCACAAAACGCACGGCACGTTCCACATGCACCGTCACGGCAGTCCAAAGGAATATTGATCTTTTGACGGTAAGCTGCGTCTGACAGTGTTTCACCATCTGTAACAGAAATAAAACGTGTAACGCCATCTTCAAATTGAAGTGCAACATTGTGGTTTGACATGGCTGAATATCCTATATAAATCTTTGAAACTAGACCTTTCAGCCAAGATTCCATCTGGCTGAAAGGTTTTTACCTTGCTGTAAATGAATACAGTCTTAGAGGTGGTAGATATCGATTACTTGGTTGATGTAATCGTTTTTCAGCACCACGTACTTGCTTAAAATTTGCGGTTTGTCGCCAGAAAAATCAATTTCATAGCGCGACATACCAAAGTAGCTGTAGTTAGTTTTGTAACGGAAACTTAAAGTGTTCCAGTTAAAACGTACAGTGACTTTATCGCCATCACGTTCAACAATTTCAATGTTGCTGATGTTGTGGCTTGTGCGTGTATCTGGCATGGTTGCAGATGAACGCTCAGTTTTGATACGGAACACACGGTCTTCTAAACCTTGACGGTCTGGATAGTAAATCAAAGAGATTTCAGACTGTGGATCTTGAGTTAAACGGTCATCGTCATCCCAAGCTGGCATCCAGAAAGAAGCAGTAGGAGCGTAGCACTGTAACCACTCATCCCATTGCTCATCATCTAAGAAGCGAGCTTCTTGATAAAGGAATTGAGCAATATTTTCTAAAGTAATCGCGCTCATGCGTTTTCTCCTTCAGTAGATGCAGCAATTTCTTTTTCAGTCGCAATACCTTTTTTGATTAGATCTAACCAATGTTGGTGCTGTGAAAGATATAAACCTTCGTCTTCAGTTTTAATACCTGAAAGTTTTGGTTTTAAACCGATTTCGTTTGCAGCATCGTCTGGACCTTGGATCCAATGCTTAGAACCACGGCACATATCGTTCCACTCAAGTGCGATACCTGCGTAGCCAACTTGACATGCACGGAATTCTTCAAGATCGTCTGGTGTAGCCATACCTGATGCGTTAAAGAAGTCTTCGTACTGACGAATACGGCGTGCGCGTGCTTCTGGCTCTTCACCTACAGGTGCGATACAGTAAATCGTCACTTCAGTCTTATCGACAGAAAGAGGACGTAACACACGAATTTGTGAACCGAACTGATCCATGAAGTACACGTTTGGATAGATACACAAGTTACGTGAACGCTCGATCATCCATTTCGCCATTGCTTCACCGAATTGCTCGGTGTATTCATCTTTCTTGGCAAAGTTAGGACGGTCTTCTGGGTTAGCCCATTGAGTCCAAAGGAGCATGTGACCATTTTTAAAGCCGTAAGAACCACCGCCTTGTTTGCCCCATGAACCTGCGCTCATTGCACGGATGTTATCGCCAGCTTCTTTTTCTTTACGTTGCTGAGTTGTTGCAGCGTAGTTCCAGTGTACTGCAGACACGTGGTAACCATCGGCACCGTTTTCAGCAGTTAACTTCCAGTTACCTTCATAGGTGTAAGTCGAAGAACCACGTAAAACTTCAAGACCTTGTTGAGATTGACCCACAATCATGTCAATGATTTTAGTCGCTTCGCCTAGGTATTCTTCTAAAGAAGGAACATCTGGGTTTAAGCTACCAAACAAGAAACCTTTATAGCTTTCAAAGCGGGCAACTTTTTTCAAGTCGTGTGAACCGTCTTTGTTAAAGCAATCTGAATAACCTGCATCTGCTGGGTCTTTAACTTTTAACAACTTACCAGAGTTGTTGAAAGTCCAACCGTGGAATGGGCAAGTATAAGTTGCTTTGTTACCACGCTTGTAACGACATAATTGTGCACCACGGTGTGAACACGAGTTGATCATGGCATTCAATTCGCCATTGCGGTTACGCGCAATGATGATTGGCTGACGACCAATGTAAGTGGTGTAGTAGTCATTGTTGTTTGGAATTTGGCTTTCATGTGCCAAATAAACCCAGTTGCCTTCAAAAATGTATTTCATTTCTAGGTCAAACAGGGCTTGGTCTGTGAATACTGAACGGTGTAATTTAAATTCACCAGATTCAAAATCATCAACCAATAATTCGTCAATACGGTCTAAGTGGCTAGTATTGATAACAGGAATACGAGGCATGTCCTTTCTCCGACTTTCCAAGGAGGGCAGTCATCGGGATGGGGCAACGACCACATCCCGATTCCATTTCAAATTATGCGCTTGCGCGGCGACGTTCAACTTCAGTAGAAGGAACGCCAGCTTGATCTTTCTGAAGAACAATGTTGAACTGGATGTGTTTGAAAGGACCTTTCAGACCACGTTTTGCAATTTCAGCTTCATCAGTCACGTCAACCGCAGTTGCCACCAGACCTTCACGAGTCGCGAATGCAAAGTCATCCCACAGGTATTGGTCGCCTTCAATATTGAATTGAGTAGTCAGCTTGCGGTAACCCGGTGCAGATACGAAGTAATGTACGTGCGATGGACGGTTACCGTGACGGCCTAGCTTGTCCAGTACAAACTGAGTTGTACCTTCTGGAGGGCAGCCATAACCCACTGGCATTGTCGTCAATGCAGTATATTGACCATCGGCAGCGGTAATGATGCTGCGACGCAGGTTAAAGTCAGACTGTGACTTGTCAAAGAATGAGTAGTTGCCCAGGCTGTTGGCATGCCAGATTTCAACTTTAGCACCTTCAACACGGTTGCCGTCAGTATCAGTCACTGTACCTTCAATGATCAGCGTCGGGATTTTGCCTTCTTCAGAACCATCGTCCATACGCGCAAAGCTTACTGTTTCAGGTGCGCCAGAGACATAAAGTGGACCTTCAATCGTACGTGGCGTACCGCCAGTAATGCCTGCTTTAGCATCCGCTTCATCAGCACGTAAGTCTAGGTAGTGTTCCAGACCCAAACCTGCAGCCAATAAACCTAATTCGTTCGCTTGACCGGCATCAGTAAAGTATTCCAGACCTTTCCACAGTTCTGACTGAGAAATATCAAGATCTTCGATCGCTTGGAAAAGGTCACCCAATAAACGCACAACAACTTGTTGTACACGTTCATCTACAGGGCCTGTCGCTGTATCAACGTTCATTTGCTTAACTAATGCATCAATTTCTTGGCGATTCATTTTCATTCTCCTTGGAGGTGTGCTTTGGTGGCGAATATCTCTGGACTAAAAACGAGATAATTGGCTGCCACTTTCCTTGTTTACTTGGTTTGCTAAATGTTTACTTTGGTGCTGGAGTAAGGTGCTTACTCCAGTTTCCGAATTAAATCAGGTGTCATCTTCACGAATTGATGAAGGGTGGCGGTTCAATGCCATCACTTCAATATTCATGTAAGGGTAGAGCGGAAGACCTTGCAGAATGTTGTGCAGTTCTTCATTGCTCTCAACATCAAAAATACTGATGTTTGAATACTGGCCAGTAATACGCCAAATATGACGCCATTTACCTTGACGCTGTAATTCCTGCGAATATGCTTTTTCAACGGCTTTAATTTCGTTAGCAGTTTCTGCTGGCATATCCAATGGAATGTTTACATCCATACGTACGTGGAAAAGCATGGGTTTCTCCTAATTACTGACGACGCAAGTTGTCAATTTTGTCTTCATCCAACTCAATACCTAAACCTGCACCTGTTGGAAGGTGTAATTCAAAGTCTTGGTACTGAAGTGGAGTTTTTAAAATTTCTTCGGTCAGCAATAACGGACCAAATAATTCTGTGCCATAAGCTAAATTCTGGAAGGTCGAGAACACATGCGCAGATGCAATCGTGCCGACAGGGCCTTCAAGCATTGTGCCGCCATATAGGTCGATGCCTGCCAACTGTGCAATTGTTGCAACTTCACAACCTTCGATTAGACCCGCAGATTGGGCAACTTTAACTGCAAATACAGATGCAGCATTACGTTTTGCCAATTGATAAGCGCTTTGTGGGCCCATCAATGATTCATCTGCCATGATGGCAATATCAAATTTACGTGTTAAACGCTCCATGGCATCAATGTTGTCAATTGCACATGGTTGTTCAATTAAATCGACACCACCATCTTGTAAAAGCTGGATGCCTTTAATTGCTTCAAGTTCTGACCAAGCACGGTTTACGTCTACACGAATAGAAACGTCTTTACCCAATGCTTGTTTGATTGCCAATACGTGTTCTACATCTTGCTCTACTGGGCGTGAACCGATTTTGAGCTTGAATGTGTTGTGGCGTTTAGCCGCAATCATTTTTTGTGCTTCAGCGATGTCTTTTTCTGTATCGCCAGATGCAAGTACCCATAACACAGGAACCGAGTTGCGTAGGCGACCACCTAAAATTTCACTTAAAGGTTGGTTTAAGCGCTGCGCTTGAATATCTAATAAAGCAGTTTGAATGGCACATTTCGCGAAACGGTTGCCATTGATATTCTTTTTAATGACCTGTAAAGTTTGCGCAACATTCAAGCCAGCTAAAGTTTTTAGCAATGATGCGAAATATGTTTCGATATTGGTTTTTACGCTTTCTGGGCTTTCTTCACCATAGCCCAAGCCGCCAATCGTGGTTGCTTCGCCCCAGCCAACAAAACCATCTTCAGTGGTGATTTTGACTAATACAAGGGTTTGGGTTTGCATGGTTGCAACCGCCATCTTGTGTGGACGGATGGTTGGTATTTCCACCAGCAAAGTTTCTACTGACTTATACATGGTTTGCCCTTCATATCATTGCTTTATTACAGTTATGTGATATACCTTAAAAGAATAAATTGCATTGGTCGAAGATCAAATATGCATTTTTTTATACTTAAAAGGTATTTTGAGCTATGGAACTCAGACATTTACGTTATTTTGTTGCTGTTGTAGAAGAGCAAAGTTTCACCAAGGCAGCAGAAAAACTCTTTATTGCTCAACCACCTTTGAGCAGACAGATCCAAAATTTAGAACAAGAGCTTGGAATTCAACTATTTGAGCGTGGAAGTAGACCGCTTAAGACCACCGAAGCAGGCCAATTCTTTTACCAACATGCCGTTAAACTTTTGTCTAATGCGGAAGAAATCAAGTCGATGACAAAACGTGTCGGTATTGCTGGTCGTACTGTGACTATTGGCTTCGTTGGTTCTTTATTGTTCGGATTATTGTCAAGAATTGTGTATTTGTTTAAGCAGCAGCATCCGCATTTAAAAATAGAAATGGTGGAAATGACCACCAATGACCAAATTCAGGCACTTAAAGAAGGGCGCATAGATGTTGGATTTGGACGCTTAAGAATTTCTGATCCTGCAGTTAAACGTATCTTATTACGTGAAGAACGCTTGATGGTTGCAGTACATTCGAGCCACCCATTTGCGGCACAAAAAGAAGGTGTATATTTGGCGGATGTTGTTGATCAACAAGTATTTTTATATCCAAATCACAACAAGCCAAACTTCTCTACCCAAATTCGTGGCGTGTTTTCTGAGTATGGTTTAGAACCTCGCAAAATTCGTGAAGTGCGTGAATTACAATTGGCGTTGGGTTTTGTTGCTGCAGGTGAGGGCTTGTGTATCGTGCCAGAAAGCGCACAAAGTATTCATTTGGCACATTTGCACTTTATACCTTTATTAGATGACTCGGCTGTAAGTCCTGTGTTTATGGCAATTCGTAATATGGATGAAAGTGAAGACATTCGATCTTTGTTTGACTGCATTTATCAAGTTTATGATTTGGAAGCATTTACTTATGATCGCAATGTATTCTAGTAAAGCCATATAAAACAAATATTTATAACTATATTTTTTATATAAAAGCACAGATATTTTTAACAAAATACTGTTATGTGAATTGCCTGAAAAAACTTTTTTAAGCATCACATTACAGTATTTTTTTCGCCTTGTTATTTTTATCTATTTTAAAATCAATATCTTACAAATTATAGACTTTTTAGGTATGTATCCATGCCTATTCAGTTTTGGACAAATTTTAACTTATTATTCATTGTGTGCATCTGAGTTGGAGTAACGGACTTCACAATTAGGAGGTGAAGCAAGATGCAAAGCAATAAAATTAATATTAATACCTTGATTGACGAGGCCAAGTTCACGCCATTCCATTGGGGCGTATTGTTTTGGTGTTTGATGATCATTATTTTTGACGGTTACGATTTGGTCATTTATGGGGTTGCATTACCATTACTTATGCAAGAGTGGGCGCTCAGTGCGGTACAAGCAGGTTTACTGGCCAGTACGGCATTGTTTGGCATGATGTTTGGTGCCATGACCTTCGGTACGTTATCGGACAAGTTGGGTCGTAAAAAAACCATTATGATCTGTGTGGCTATTTTTAGTGGCTTTACCTTCTTTGGCGCATTTGCGACTAACCCTGTTGAATTTGGTATTTTACGTTTCCTTGCAGGCTTAGGTATTGGCGGTGTAATGCCAAACGTAGTGGCATTAATGACTGAATATGCGCCAAAGCGTATTCGTAGTACTTTAGTTGCACTTATGTTCAGTGGTTATGCGATTGGTGGTATGACATCAGCATTGTTGGGTGCATGGTTAGTGCCAGAGTTTGGTTGGAAAATCATGTTTTACATCGCAATTATTCCATTGGTGGCTTTACCATTAATTTGGAAATTCTTGCCTGAGTCACTCATGTATTTGACCAACAAGAAAGAAATTGAGCAAACCCGTAGTATTGTGCAAAAAATTTCACCAAGCCAACAATTAAATGGTGACACTGAGTTTGTACTGAATGAAGTGACTAAAGGCGATGAAGCACCTGTAAAAGCATTGTTCCAGCAAGGCCGTATGTTCAGTACGTTCATGTTCTGGATCGCATTCTTCATGTGCTTGTTAATGGTTTATGCTTTGGGCAGCTGGTTACCAAAATTAATGATCCAAGCGGGTTATTCATTGGGTGCAAGTATGATCTTCTTATTCGCACTGAATATTGGTGGCATGATTGGCGCAATTGGTGGTGGTGCATTGGCTGACCGCTTCCATATCAAAAAAGTACTCACCATTATGTTTATCTGTGGTGCAGCAGCATTAATTCTGCTTGGCTTTAACAGTCCACAAATTGTGTTGTACACCTTAATTGCAGTTGCTGGGGCAGCAACCATTGGTTCACAAATCTTACTTTATACTTTCGTCGCACAATATTACCCATCTACTGTACGTTCTACAGGTATGGGCTGGGCGTCAGGTATTGGTCGCATCGGTGCAATCGTTGGGCCAGTACTCACAGGTGCACTATTAACCATGAATTTACCGCACCAAATGAACTTCTTTGCTATTGCGATTCCAGGTGTAATTGCTGCCTTAGCAATCTTCATGGTGAATTTAAAAACGTCTGTAGAAGCTAAAGCCGCTGCGGAGCCTGCTGTAGAAAGCAATCCAGTCGCACAAAAAGCAACCCAATAATTTCTTTACCTTTCCATTAATCTACAGTCATCAATGATATAGATCGCCATCGTAAGCGATGGTGATCTGTTGCTAGAATTTGATGGCACAATAACAAGCGAGTTTAGGATGAACGCGAAAACATTAACCCAATCTTTTAATTTTCAATCTACAACGGTTCGACCAACAATGCAGCGCACGCTCATGATGAGCATGATTGCATTGAGTATGGGTGGTATGAGTGTTGCAGCTCAGGCGCAGACCCAACAGCAAACGGAAATTGAGCAACTAAGACAGGAAGTTCAAGCTTTACGTGGTCTGATAGAACAGCAAAAAGTACAAAATGCGCAAACAGCAAGTGCAATTGCCAATGTACAACGCAGTTCAGCAAGCCCGAGTCCAATTCTGAAAACAGCCAAAGGTGCTGAGTTCAACTTATATGGTAATGTGCGTTTAGATGCGTCTTATCAGGTTGAGGGCAGTAGCCGAGATTTGCCATATAACCACATTAATGCAGTGGCGTTAGAAGGCAATAATGAAAGTAGTGATCGTTTAAGATCAACGCTTTCTGCTACACGTTTAGGTTTGGATTTTAAAAGCCCAGTGGGCGATCGAGACGTAAAAGGTAAAATTGAAGTCGATTTCTTGGGCGGTTCAAATTTTGATAATTTACGTATTCGTCATGCTTACTTAAATTATGGCAACTGGTTAATTGGTCAAACTTGGTCAAACTTTGCCATTCCAGACTATATGCCAGAAACCATTGATGCTTTGGCATTTGTAGGTGGTGCAGTAAAACGTACACCTCAGGTACGTCATACTACAAAATTTAGTCCACAAACTAATTTGGTGGTGGCTGCTGAAGACCCTAAAGATGCCACAATTAGCCAGCGTTTACCTGCATTAACAGCACGTTTAAATCATCAATTTGCAGATAATTTAAATGTTAGTGTTCGTGCTATGGGCCATGAAAAACGTGTTAATTCTGAAGAAGAAATGGCATGGGGTGTGGGCGTAGGTGTAAAATATGAAGTTGTCCCTGGCACAACCCTTAAAGCAGATTATTACCATGTTAAAGGTGATAGCAGCTTTGTGTCATTTACAAACAGAGGCGTAGTTGCTCAAGCAAATGGTGATCTTATTCAAAGTGAATTTGATTCAATTATGGTGGGTATAACTCAAAAATTCAGCGATAAAATACACGGCACACTTGGCTATGGTTATATGAGTTTTGATGAAAATCAAAGTTATACTAATATTTTGAAAAACTCTTTTCCAAAAGATTCAACGCAATCTGATGCGACTCGTGCTAACAAAGAATTATGGCAAGGCTGGGCAAATATTTTCTATAGCCCGCGTAAACCATTAAGCTTTGGTCTAGAGTATGTCTATGGTGAACGTACTGCTTTAGAAGCTGTTAATGGTAGTAAAACAGGTGAAGATAACCGAATCAATGCAGTCGCAATTTATAACTTCTAAAATAGCCCTGTCAATCACAAAAGAGCTGAGCCAAAACTCAGCTCTTTTTTATTGTCGGGTGATCGGCTCTGTAATTTTAGGCATGAGTATATTGGGTGATGTGTTGCTGTATTACCGCAGACAAAACATCCAGTGCAGTCGCAATATCACTGTTCCAAGCAAAAGAACAGTTTAAACGAATAAAGTTCTGGCTGACCTGTTCAGAACGGAACAACTGACTTGGCGCAATGCCAATCTTATTTTGAATCAATTGCTGATAAATCGTATAGCCATCTATATATGCAGGCAGTTCAATCCATAAAAAGTAACCACTAGAATAGTAGTGAATTTTACAAGCTGGGTTTAAGCGCTGTTTCAATTGCTGATAAAACACTTTTTTATGTTTTTCCAATTGTTTGCGTAATTGACGCAAATGTTTTTCATAATGATGATGCGAAAGAAAATCCACCAAAGTATTTTGCAGTAAGGGACTTGCAGAAACCGTGCTCATGAGTTGCAAATGCTGAATAGCATTGGAAAATTGACCTGCATAAACCCAACCGACCCGCACAGCAGAACCCAAAGTTTTAGAAAAAGAAGCGCAATGCAGTACGCGTTGTTGTCGGTCAAAATACTTCATGGGCAGTGGTTTTTGCGTACCGTAATACAATTCTTGATAGACATCATCTTCAATTAAATACACTTGATATTCTTCAAGCAAACTCGCAATACGTTGCTTAATTTCATCTCTGACACTAAAGCCAATAGGGTTATGAATATTCAACATCAACCAGCAGACTTTAATTGGGTATTGTTTTAAGGCTTGTTCAAATGAGTCTAAATCGAAACCTGAAACAGGGTGTTCTGGAATGGTAATCACCTGTAAACCAAGACGTTCAGCCGCTTGCCATGCACCATAAAAAATAGTTTCTTGTAATAGAATAAAATCTCCAGGTTTGGTCAAAGCTTGTAATGACAAATTGAGCGCATCTAATGCGCCAGATGTAATGACAATGTCATTTGCATGGGTGGGTATGCCTTGTAAACAGTAGCGATTTGCAATTATAGTTCTTAATTCATAATTGCCCGGTGGCATGTGGTCGTGGCTAAAATAACTGCTTTTTCGCTTGGCGTGCTGCGCTAAAATTTGCATTAACTTTGGGTTAAACAGTAATTCTGCATTGGGAAAGGCAGAGCCTAAAGGACTGACATCTGCAGACTGAATTGATTTTAAATAGCCAAAGACCAAAGAGTTCATTTGAATATGTGCATTTAAACTCAAACTGCTTGGTACAGGTCGTTCAGTTTGATTGAGACGTTCTGCGACATAAAACCCCGACTTTTGTTTAGCGTAAACCAATCCCTGAGCTTCAAGTTCTTGATAAGCGTTTAGCACGGTCATTAAGCTATAACCACTGATTTGTGATTGTTCTCTTAACGAAGGTAATTTGCTATGTGCTTTCCATGCACCATTTTCAATGAGTTGCCGAATGTTCAACGCCAATTGTTCAGATTTATACATGGTATGACTCAAGCATTTTTTGCAGCTGTTACTTATTTTGATCTATTTTTAGGTTTAAAACATTAAATAATTTCTTTTTTTATAACAGATTGGCATGTATCTAAAATCAACTGTTATAGTTTTTAATGAATATTTTGTATCTACAGCAATGCTTTAGAATTTTACATAATCTGTATATCCCCATAATCTGGCTAGATTGGAGTCGATATGCAAGAAGATAACTCACGCAAACCACAGAAATATGCCGATAGCAGTATTTCAGACAAAGCATTTAAGCACATGATTATTTGGTTTACCGTGTATGTAGCTTTATTTTGTATCGGCGTGGCTGTTGTGGTGAATTTAGATAAGTTCTAAACAGTTTTTGAATAACAGCACACCTATAATCGCTTCAAGATATGAAAAACATTCATTTGAATTTTAATGAATGTTTTTTTTGTTTATAAAAGAGATCGTAAGCGCATAACTCAAAAGCAATAAAGATCGCAAAAATAACGGAATAGGCGTAAATTATAACTTTATCAGTAAAGCATTTGTGGTTGCAATGATTTCGAGTTGGGTGCTCTTTACCTTAATGGCTGCATTTATGCAGGCATGGCGCAATGCCTTTCAAAAACAACTCAGCACAAGTGTAGATGTTTATGGCGTGACTTTGGCACGTTTTATTTTTGCCTTGCCTTTTGCACTGGCGTATTTAAGCATTTTACAATGGCAGCAGCCTGTACAAGCAAAACTGCATTTTAGTTCGATGTTTTGGCTGTATATCATTATTGCAGCAGTGTGTCAGATTTTAGCCACAGCTTTAATGGTAAAACTGTTTCAACAGAAAAATTATGCGGTGGGTGTCGGACTTGCCAAAAGTGAAGCAGTTTTAGCCGCAATTGTAGGCGTGATTTTCCTACAAGAACATTTAAGCGCATTGGCTTGGTTAGGTGTTGCGATAGGCGGTATTGCGGTATTTCTACTCAGTAAAGGCAATCAACGCAGTGATTTTTCATTCACGACTTTAGCCATTGGAATCGGTAGTGGACTCAGCTTTGCGGTGACTTCTTTATTGGTGCGTGAAGCCAGTCTAGAGCTGGATTTCTTACCGTTTATTCACCGTGCTGCATGGGTTTTGGTGTGGGTCATTGGCTTACAATGTTTTATCTTATTGGCTTTTTTAGGTATATTTAAACGACATACCTTATATGCCATGTGGCAGCGGGTTGGATTAACTTTTAAAGTGAGCGTCTGCAGTTTTTTAGCATCACTGGGCTGGTTTAGTGCCATGAGTATGCAAACTGTGGCGATTGTGAAAACACTCGGACAAATTGAAATATTATTCAGCTTACTTATTTCAGCGTATTTCTTTAAAGAAAAACTTGCCCGTACCGATCATTGGGGATTGGGATTGGTCGTGCTTGCAGCAATGTTGGTTATTTGGGCGTAGCATCATATTTCAAAGCTAAGTAATTTCAAATTCATGTCATATCCGTTGCACTTCATTTGAGCATCTCAGAAATATAAAAATAAAGATTCTCTATCCGTACAATCTCGTTAGAATACTCACAGCTTATCTTAGAGAATTGTCATGTCTAAACCACAGCAAAAGCAAAAAAACTCAGCCTTGGCAGAATTGATAGAAGAACAAAAACTGCTCTGTGAAGAATTTGGTTCAGCCTATATTGCAGTGAGTGGCGATGATGTTGTCGCAGTTGCAGTCCAGACCTTAAATAAAGACCCAATTGTGGGCTTGCGTAAAGCGCCAGAAGGTGAAGAAAAAGTCGCGTGGTACATTTATGGCGGTGAATTGGGTGAAGATGACGTGAACTTTGAAACCATGCCTGTACGCGAGCTACAAGATATTTTGCCCGATGTGCTTCCATACTTGGCTTTAGAACAAGGCTACCGCTTTATGATTGATGCTGATGACTATGAAGATGTCTGGAAAGAAGGCGATGAGTCTTAAGCCTATGCGCATGTCGAACATGGCAAAAATATCGGTGAGCATTATGCTTGGACTGCAAAGTCTGAGCGTAATGGCACAAGGTATTCAAGCGCAGCAGTTGGCACTTGAAGCATCATCGATGCCTATTACAATCCAACACGCAGTCGATGGATTGACCCAAACGCAATATCAATATTTGTTAAATCAATACACGCAAATTGTGAATGACAGCAAAAAAATACTGGATGACCCAGCTAGCCAAGCAACGGCAGAACAACAAAAACAGGCATTTTGTGCACGCTATCACGCCTATAAAAATATTGCTGAAATTTCCGAGCACAATCCAAACTTGTATCCTGCACCTGTGATGTTAATGGTGGCAAGGCGTTATTTAGAGCAGCAGCACAACAGTTTCACGGCTTCAGGTATGACTGAACAAGTTTTTTGTGCAGGAGCTACATCTAAATAGTGTGATCTGCCTTATAAGTGAATAGCAAATCTGAAGATTGAAGATGCAGACATATAAAACCCCAAAACTGGGGATCCCTTTTAAGCAGATTGTGAAGTCATACTTCATTTTTTATCAATTTTCATGCAAAACTGACTTTGCAAAGACTGTAGAATCTTTTAACTTGCAGGTAGTGAACTGAGGGATAGGCGACATAGATGAAATGGGATGAAATTGGCGAGCAGCCTTGTTCGATTGCACGAACCTTGTCGGTGATTGGTGACCGTTGGACGATGCTGATTATTCGTAATGCCTTTATGGGCATGCGTCGCTTTGATGATTTTCAACAACATTTGGGCGTAACGCGGCATGTATTGTCAGATCGTTTAAAGCGTTTGGTGGAACATGAAATTTTAGTCAAAGTGCCTTATGTAGAGCGCCAAGAACGTTTTGAATATAAATTGACAGAGAAGGGCTTGGAGCTTTATCCCTTAATGCTGTCTATGGCAAATTGGGCAGATAAATGGATGGATCAAGGTTTAGGTAAGCCTGTGGAATACATCCATAAAAATTGTGCTAAGACGTTTCAACCTGTCGTGGTATGTTCGGAATGTGGTGAAGAACTGCATGCCAAGCAAGTAAAACCACATTTTACCCCAGTGTATTATCAGTACATCCAAGCACAGCAGAATTTAAAACAAGCCTAAATCAGTGCTGTATTAATCAGCAACAGTTTGTCTATAAGCAGTTGGCTGGTTTAGGAATACCCGCTAAACGACTTAAATGCCGTGCCACCAAACCTGTATTAAATTTTTCCTGCAAAACAGCGTTGTTAATCTCTGGGCTTACAGTTTTCATTAAAAATTTGATTAAAGGACGGGTTGCAGGTGAGTGTCCAAATTGCTGATAAAATTGGCGTACAGCGTGCAAAACTTCAAAATGCCAAGCTGTGAGTTCAAGCTCTAAACTTTGCGCCAATTCTTGCGCCACTTGTTCATTCCAGACAGTGTAATCCAGCAAATGTCCATCTTGATCTAATTCTAGTGTCATCTCTTGTTTCATTCACCCTTAAAAATGCTTTGCATTGGTTTCATATCATTACGGCTTGCTATTTTAAGCTGATACAGCGCTGATGTGCTAAACACAGCGTTGCAAAAGCTGCATAATTAATCGGCTGTACATTTTCCGCCAAATGACCATTCAATATTTCTGCATCATTTTCCAGTACATATATTTTGTCTAGCTGGGCACAGAGTGGATGTTGCTGATGCAATACCGCATCACCCATAAGTACAACGCTGTCTTGCGGAGCATACAAGGCATTTAGCTCTGCTAAAATTGTTGCGGTGCTATCAAAGCTCGCTTGGATTAAATATAAATTTGCGTCAGACATGCTTTTCTCTTTAGATGTTTAGATATGGTCAAATGATCAATCAGATTGTTAAACCACCGATCAACCTACCAATATAAAACTCGATCAAAGGTTTGAATCAGCTCCCGATTCAGTTCCACCCATTCAATTTCATGTACCGTATTTTTGATAAACGGCGAGTTAGCATGTTTATTTTCAATCAAAATTGGGCTGAGGTCATAAAACTCAAAGCTATCGACCAAATTGGATGCCACTTTAAAAGCATGTTTTAGTGAATCAAATGCCAGTTCCGACTGTAATAGGCTTAATGCCGCATCTTGTAATAACACTTTGACTTCACAACCAAAAGTTGCCAGTACCATTGTTGCAGACAAGCTTTCATGCACTTGTAAGCTGTTTAAATTGGCCTGACGTAAAACCACGAGTACAGTTTTCACACAATTTACCTTTTAAATGCAACAGATTTACAAAATGAATCGCTTAAAATTGAATCAGGCGTTTTGTGCTTTGCACTGCATCGGCCAGTTCGCCCAAGCCAACCAATTCAAAGCCTGCGGCTAAATTGTGTTGGCTCAGTTGATGGCGTTTGGCATTGTCTGCATCGCTAATACCACGTGCCAGTGCGGCACTTACACATACGGGTAAACGAATAGACAATTTTTGCCATTCTGTTTTGAGGTTGCGTTGATCATCGGGTACCCATTGCAACTCATTCGCTACAGCAACGCCATCTTGATAAAAAAACACACGAAAAGCCTCATTTTTCTGTTGTAAGGCTTGAGCAAGACCGAGTGCATGCCATGCATGAATAGAGGTTGGTGCGGAGGTTATTAGTAATAAGGTGCTCATCAAAATTCACTAATGCAATGTGCCAAGGCGCATTCAGACTTTATAAAAAAAGGTAGTATAAATGATTTTAGTGACTGGTGGTTTAGGCTTTATAGGCTCACACATTGCATTAAGCCTAATGGCTCAAGGGCAAGAGGTCATTATTGTAGATAATTTATCCAATGCAAGTATGCAGACTTTAGAGCGACTTGAATATATTGCAGGGCGTTATGTGCCTTTTGCCAAACTGGATGTAAGAAATACGCCTGCGCTGAACAAAGTTTTTGAACAATATTCGATTATTGCGGTGGTGCATTGTGCAGGGTTTAAATCTTTAGAAGAATCGGTGCTTAAACCACTGGAATATTATAACGATAACGTCAGTTGTATTATGAGTTTATTGCGTTCCATGCAACGTACAGGTGTGCGTCGTTTAGTGCATCTTTCAAGTATAGCGGTCTATGGCAAGTCAGGATTGAATCTGGAAGAAAGCCAGAGTTTTAATTACACCTATGCCAATCCGTATGTGAAATCTCAGCAGATGGTTGAAGAAATCATCCGCGATACTTTTAGAACGGATAATGAATGGAATATTGCTATTTTGCGCTTGAGTAATATAGCAGGTGCATTTGAACACGGCATTTTAGGTGAAGTCGTTGCTCCGTTACCTAAAAATATTATTCCTTTGGCGATGCAAGTCGCAGTACAGCAGCGTGAAGCGATTGAATTACGTCAGCAAGCTAATACTGCAGATCAAACTGTAGAACGTAGCTTTGTGCACGTACTCGATGCCTGTGATGCTGTGATTGCAAGCCTGCATTGGTTATTTGAGCAAACGCATAGCTGTGAAGCTTTTAATATTGCGGGAGAAGTGGTTTCAATTCAACAATTACTTGCACGTATTAGTGAAGTCACTGACACTGAAATTGCTACAGTTCCTGCAATTCATTATGAATATCCTGAGTTAGATCAGTTAGGTGCAGTCGTAGATAAGGCACAACAATATTTACACTGGCAGCCAAAACGTAGTCTGGAAAAAATGCTAGAGGATGAATGGCGTTTTTATCAAAATACGCTTAAGCATTAAAAGTAAGCGCTATAAAATTCGTTGAGATGCGATTCACGAAGCCTCATAGCTGAAACAGATACAATGCAACGGAATTATTGATAATAATTATCATTTACTAGGCTGTCTGTTTTTTATAAGATCGAGATAAGAGCACATGACATCATTGAAATCACGAAGGAATGAGGCTGAACATGCAAACACGTATTGAACATGACACCATGGGTGAGGTTGAAGTTCCGAATGACGCGCTTTGGGGCGCACAAACTCAGCGCAGCTTACAAAATTTCAAAATTGGCAATGAGCGTTTACCACGCGCCATGATTCGCGCTATGGGTTTGGTTAAAAAAGCTGCGGCAATCACCAATGCAAACTTAGGGCAAATCCCGCAAGAGTTGGCGCAGTACATTGTCGGTGCAGCAGATGAAGTCATTGCAGGGCAGTGGGACAGTCAATTTCCTTTGGTGGTGTGGCAAACAGGTTCGGGTACGCAAAGTAACATGAACTGCAATGAAGTGATTGCCAATATCGCCAATCAAAAACTGGGGAATCCTTTAGGTGCACAAAAGCCTGTACATCCGAATGATCATGTCAACCGCGCCCAATCGACCAATGATTCTTTTCCAACTGCAATTCATGTAGCAGCGAGTTTGCAAATTAATGAACTGCTCATTCCTGCAGTAAAGGGTTTGCGTGATACGTTGCATGCCAAAAGTGAAGAATTTTCTGAAATTGTCAAAATTGGACGTACACATTTACAAGATGCAACGCCATTAACTTTAGGGCAGGAATTTAGTGGCTATGTATCTCAATTAGATCATAGTTTAAAGCGTTTGGAACAGGCTTTAACAGGCTTGTATGAGTTGCCGCTTGGTGGTACAGCAGTCGGTACAGGCTTAAATGCACATCCTGATTATGCGGTACAGGCAGCGGAGCAATTGGCACAGCTTACAGGCTTAGCTTTTGTGACTGCACCAAATAAGTTTGAGGCTTTGGCAGGGCGTGATGCTGCAGTATTTGCTTCGGGTGCATTAAAAACTTTGGCGGTGAGTTTAAATAAAATTGCCAATGATATTCGCTGGTTAGCCAGTGGCCCGCGTTGTGGTTTTGGTGAGTTGCGTATTCCAGAAAATGAACCTGGTTCAAGTATTATGCCGGGTAAGGTTAATCCAACACAAAGCGAAGCGATGACCATGGTAGTTGCACAGGTATTGGGCAATGACACCACGATTAACGTGGCAGGTGCATCGGGCAATTTTGAGCTGAATGTATTTATGCCAGTGATCGCATATAACTTATTGCAATCTATTCAACTCTTGGGTGATGCCTGCAATAGCTTTAATGAGCATTGTGCCGTTGGCATTCAAGCAAACCGTGAAAAAATAGATCACTTTTTGCATGATTCACTCATGTTAGTGACCGCTTTGAATCCTGTAATTGGTTATGAGAATGCAGCGAAGGTGGCTAAAACAGCTTATAAGGAAAATAAAACCTTAAAGCAAGTTGCAGTAGAGCTGAATTTGGTCACAGCAGAGCAGTTTGATGAAGTGGTACGTCCTGAACAAATGATTGCACCGAATACCAAGTAATCAGTTTTAAACAAATTCAAGGTCTGTGTTTGTCTGCACATGATGCGAGGTAGACACAGACTTTGTTTATGAAAATCAGGGAAAATTTTGGGCATCCTTCCTTATTAAAATTATGTTGTGTATAATTACACAATGAACAGCAAAGACATTATTAAGCGTCTTGAGCAGGAAGGCTGGTACAAAGTGGGTGGTAAAGGCGACCATGAAAAGTATAAGCATCCTGAAAAGCCTGGACATGTTGTGGTACCACATCCACGTAAAGATATGCCAATAGGAACTCTACGCAATATATATAAACAGGCTGGTTGGGAGTGGAGGTAAAAATGTTATATCCAGTATATGTTCACAAAGATGAAGATAGCGCATACGGTTTAACCTTTCCTGACTTTGATGGATGCTTTAGCGCAGCAGATGAGATGCAAGATATTCAGCGCATGGCACAGGAAGCGGTTGAAGTTCACTTTGATGGTGAAGATATTCCGTTACCAGAACCATCAAGCCCAGAGCAATGGTTAGGTGATGAGCGATTTGAGGGGGGGTTTTGGTTGTTAGTTGATATTGATACAACAAAAGTAAATACAAAGTCTATTCGTATTAATATCAGCATGCCAGAAGCTTTAGTGAAACGTATTGATGCTGTTGCAAAAAAACAACATTTAAGCCGTTCGGCATTCTTAGCTAAAAGCGCGGAAATGGCGTTGCATTAATCAAGTAAAATATACTAAACCCAGCCTAAATGCTGGGTTTTCTATTGCACCTAATTTGAATGTAGAGGGGTAATTCATCCTAATACGATTTTAAATTTATGTGTTGGTGTAAAGACATAATTTGCATAACGGCAGAATAGGCTGCTACAAGGTGCTATCTAAATGTAATAGTTCAAAACCCGTCATTTAGTCGCATTAACCACTTTTAGATGCTTTCTTTTATGTCCGTTCCTTATTCAACTTACATTGATTAAGCTGCCATAATTGCTAGAATACGCAATACTTCAAAATACTGTTTTGCTAAAGTTTTGCATTTATTTTGCAAAATTTAATTTTTTTATAAGCAACTCAATATCTTAACTACGGAAATTTTCAATGCTCTCAATTTATTTAACAGATGTTCAGCAACACGTGCAATTTAAAGATTACCCGGGTGAGCAGCCTGTTAAATTTATCTTGAATTTTAAAAAGATTTTTCCAAGTGTAATGGAGCTTTTACTACCTGTATTGCCTGAAAATGAAAATCTGGAAGAAATGACGTGGGAATCAACCACTGCAGATTTAGAGTTATTTAAATTGCTGCTCAGTGGGTGGGGCGTGATTGAATTACGTTTAAATGCGCTCAGTCAGTTCAAGGGCAAGACATTTGCAGATCAGTTAGTGAAACAAGCCCAACAAAAACGTAAAGATTTCGCCAAAGCACAACAACAATTACAAACTGTGGAGCTAGATTACTTATTTATGCATGAAACACATGCCTTAATTGATGCTGAATTGGTAGAAGTAGGTGAAAAGTTCTATTTGCCAATTTTGCGTGATTTATGGAAAGGCAAAGTATCTACAAAAGTATTGGAAGCGAAGTTTTAAGAACAAACCCATATTAAAAAGCTGTCTCGGCGGCTTTTATTTTTTATAGAATCATACAAGACGATTAGCAACCACTTGCAAATTCAAGATTAATTCAAAATAGCCTAAGCAAAGATTTTAGAAATTTCCTCTCTTAAGAAATAATGCCTTGAATTTTCCTGTAAATCTTTATGCCAATACATCCCCATATTAATTACAGGCAAGTCTACAGGCACATCAAAAATATTCAATTTTTGGCTCATATTCAAATGCTTTAAAATCATTTTAGGAATAGTTAGTATGGCTTGAGGATGCTGCTGTAAAATCTGTAACGCCGTAGAATAGTGCTGACAACGTAAAAAAACCTGCCGTGATAATTGCTTTTGATGCAAATAAATATCTTCTAGCAACATACCTGTACGCCGTGATGAAACCCCAATATGTGCAGAAGATAAATAAAGTGCAGTATTCATTTCTTGTTGTGAACTACAGACCACAAATTGGTCTTGAACTAAGGATTGAAACTGAATTTTATCGCCAAAGTTTTGTTCTAAATCAATTACAAAATCAATTTGTTGTGTTGCTAAATCTGCCAAAACCGTTTTGCGGTCTAATTTGTGGCTCAGAAATTGAATATCCAAGTTCAACTTTTGAAAATGTGCCACCAATTTAGGAAAAATAATCGGTTCAATTTCATCATGGATAGCAATTTTGAGCGATTGCAACATATTCGGCTCAAATTGCTGTTTCTGTATTGCAATACTTTGAATCGCCAACAAGGCATTTTTAATAGTCGGATAAATTTGCTCGGCAAAAGGCGTAGGCAGCATTTTATTGCCACTTCGCACCAGTAAATCATCTTGTAAATGTTGTCTTAAACGCTGCAAAGCATGACTGGCGGCAGATTGGCTAATACACAAAATTTGTGCAGCTTTGGAAATACTGCGCTGCTCATAAATTGCAACAAACATCGGGTATAAATTGATGTCTAAACGATGAAAAACGGTAAGATCAACTTTTGCATTGTTATGAACATGATTCATAGTGTTTTATTGAATTAAATCATTTTGTTCATATTACTTTTCAAGTTAAGGTGTTGTAAAGCAATGAATACAAATTTTAAGGGATTTGAACCATGTTTGAGCTATCTGCACGCGCCAAAGACTATATAGAACGTACCAAAGCCTTTATTGCCAAAGAAATTGAGCCGATTGAAGCTGAATTCTGGGCAGAAGTTCACGAATTAAATCAGGGTGGTGACTGGACTAAATGGCAATGGCCAGCACAATTAGAACAATTAAAAGCCAAAGCCAAAGCTGCAGGTTTATGGAATATGTTTTTACCTTGTCCAGAATTAGGACAAGGTTTGTCGGTACAAGAATATGCACACATTGCAGAGTTGAGTGGACGCAGTTTGATTGCGCCAACCGTATTTAACTGTAATGCACCCGACAGCGGCAACATGGAAGTTTTATGGCGCTATGGTTCTGAAGCACAAAAGGCAGAATGGCTGACACCGCTGCTTGAAGGTAAAATTCGTTCTGTGTTTTGTATGACTGAACCTGCAGTGGCTTCAAGTGATGCGACCAATATGCAGGCAACAGCAGTCGTAGACGGCGATGAAATTGTCTTGAATGGTCGTAAATGGTGGTCTTCAGGTTTGGGCGATCCAAATGCCAAAATTATTATTTTTATGGCGCATACACCCGATGAAACCAAAGACCGTCATCATCAACACTCTATGGTTTTAGTCCCTGTGGATACTGCGGGCGTTAAAATTCAACGCATGTTACCTGTATTTGGTGATTACGACGCGCCACACGGTCATGGCGAAGTCAGTTTTGATAACGTGCGTGTGCCTGTTGCCAACTTTATTGGCGGTGCAGGACAAGGTTTTGAAATTGCACAAGGTCGTTTAGGTCCGGGGCGTATTCACCATTGTATGCGTTGTATTGGTGCAGCCGAAAAATCTTTGGAGTTGATGATTGACCGTGGCATGAGTCGTACCGCATTTGGCAAGGAAATTCTGAAACTCGGTGGCAATTTGGAGCGTGTAGCGGAAGCACGTGTGGCGATTGACCAAGCACGTTTATTAACTCTCTATGCAGCCTATAAAATGGATACTTTAGGCAATATGGCAGCACTTACCGAAATTTCTGCCATTAAAGTGGTTGCACCAAGTGTCTTGGAAAAAGTAGTTGATATGGCGATGCAGATTCATGGTGGTGCAGGCGTATCTAGAGATACACCGTTGACAGGTTTCTTTGCCCAAGCGCGTAGTTTACGTCTTGCCGATGGACCAGACGAAGTACACAAAGGCATGATTGCCAAACTTGAGTTGGCTAAACGTGGTTATCGTAGCAGCCGCAAAAAATAAGTCAGTTGCGAATTTTTTATTGTGTCGCTTGGTAGTGTATTCGGCAATATTTCTGATATTGCCGAAACATCTCAAGAGAACACAGAAAATCTATGTTAGATTAAAAAAATTGGAAAATTAGGGAAAAATAATGTCAGTTATTGATGTAGGCGGCACAGTACGCGAAGGCGAAGAACTCGATATTCAGGCAGTGACAGCATGGTTAAAACAACAAAATGTCGATGTCGTAGAACCTGTAGAAGTCACACAATATTCAGGCGGTGCATCGAACTGGACATATCGCCTTAAGTACAGCAATGCTGATTTAATTTTGCGTCGTCCGCCCAAAGGTACTAAAGCTAAATCTGCACATGACATGGCGCGTGAATATCATGTGCAAAAGAATTTAGCCCCGTTTTATCCTGTGTTACCTGAAATGGTGGCGTTGTGTCAGGATGAAGCTGTAATTGGCTGCGATTTTTACGTGATGCAACGTATTGAAGGCATTATCCCACGTGCAAAATTGCCACCAGAGCTTGATTTTAGCGAAACTCAAGTACATGAACTTTGTGTAAATGTCATTGATAAACTGATTGAGCTGCATCAAGTACCTTATGCAGGAACTGAGCTAGAAAAATTAGGGAAAGGTGATGGTTATTGCCGACGTCAGGTAGAAGGTTGGGATGCACGCTATGCCAAAGCACATACCATCAACGTGCCATCTTTTAAATATGTGCGTAAATGGTTGTTAGACCATATTCCTGCAGATTCAAAAACCTGCATTATTCATAACGACTGGCGTTTTGATAATGTGATTTTAGACCCGAAACATCCGACTCAAGTGATTGGCGTTTTGGACTGGGAAATGGCAACACTGGGCGATCCACTCATGGATTTAGGCTCGGCTTTGGCATATTGGGTTGAAGATACCGATAATCAAATTTTTAAAGCCACCCGTCGTCAACCAACGCACTTAAAAGGCATGTTCACACGTCAGCAAGTGGTGGACTATTATTTGCAAAAAACAGGCTTGAGCACCGATAACTGGACATTCTATGAAGTGTTTGGAATTTTCCGTTTAGCGGTGATCGCCCAGCAAATTTATTATCGTTATTTCCACAAGCAAACCAATAATCCTGCATTTAAGGATTTCTGGATTGTCATTCATGCTTTGCATATTCGTGCCTTAAAGTTAATTGGTTTACAAAGACTGGAAGCAAATGAACTAGCACAAAAATATATCGCCAAATTTAAGGAATTGATGCCGAAATGACCACCATTTATTTAATTCGTCATGGGCAAGCATCTTTTGGGGCAGAAAGTTATGATCAACTTTCGCCTAATGGTGAGTTACAAGCCAAATTGCTCGGACGTTATTTTGATCGCATTTTAAAAGAAGCACCCTATGTGGTGGCTGGTTCAATGCAGCGCCATCAGCAAACTGCACAACTGGCTTTGGCAGAATGTTTTCCTGAGGTCGAAATTCATACCGACAGTGCATGGAACGAGTTTAATCATCAACAGGTTTTCGCGCAGTATGAACCGCGTTTTAATCAACCTGAATTGATGAAAGAAGATGTCGCCAAAGAGGTCAATCCTCGTGCATATTTGGCAAAAATTTTTGAAGGTGCGATAGAACGCTGGACGGGCGGTGAATATCACCATGAATATGAAGAATCTTGGCCGCATTTTAAACAGCGTGTCGAAGATGCATTGCAGCATTTATGTGATGACTTAGCCCAAAAACAACCACGATATGCTGTGGTATTTACTTCTGGTGGTGTGATTTCTGTGGCTGCAGGTAAAATTTTAGGCTTAACGCCCAATAAAACCTTTGCATTGAACTGGGCAATTACTAACTCAAGTATCACCACTTTACGTTTGGTCGGCAGTGAACCACAACTGTTAAGCTTGAATGAACATCATTTTATTAAAGCTGAAAACTCAAATTTATTGACTTGGATTTAAGGATCAAACCATGACAAAAACAATTCTAATTACAGGTGCAAGTTCAGGTATTGGTGCGGGTATGGCACGTGAATTTGCTCAAATGGGTTATAACCTTGCAATTTGCGCCCGACGTTTAGAGCGTTTGGAAACGCTGAAACAAGAACTGGAAAGCCAGTTTGGTATTCGTGTTATTGCAAAAACGCTGGATGTCACCAATTATGATCAGGTGTTTCAGGTGTTTCGTGAATTTAAACAAGATTTTGGACAAATTGACCGCATTATTGTCAATGCAGGCGTGGGCGAAGGACGTCGCATTGGTAAAGGTAATTTTGCCATCAACAAAGCCACAGTAGAAACCAACTTTATTTCAGCTTTGGCGCAGTGTGAAGCCGCGGTTGAAATTTTCCGTGAGCAAAACTCAGGGCATTTGGTGATGATTTCATCTATGAGTGCCATTCGTGGTATGCCAAAACATCTTACTGCTTACGGTGCAAGTAAAGCTGCAGTAGCACATTTAGCAGAAGGAATTCGTGCAGAATTAATTGATACACCTATTCAAGTTACGACTATTTTCCCTGGTTATATTCGTACCGAAATCAACGAAGGTGCAAAAAAACTGCCTTTTGAAGTTGATGAAAAAACAGGTTCACGCTTACTTGCTGCAGAAATTGAAAAAGCGCCAATTAAAGCCTATGTACCTAAATGGCCATGGTTGCCATTGGGCTTAGCTATGAAAGTTTTACCATTAAAATTGGTCAATAAACTCGGCTAAATAGCAGCGATATCATAGTATTTGAATAGCATCCTGAAATTTAAAGCTGATGATGAATGCAATCACTTTAAATGACACGATGCTATTTTTATATTTGAGTCTCTACTTTTGTTTGGGTTTAAAATTTGTATTTTCGGTTTTCGTATTTAAGAGTGAAATGTGATGTGGCTTAGAACAGCAACCCTTGCCTTAATTCCCGCTTTGGTGATTCAGGGAAGTCGTGTTAAAAAGAACACGATCCGATTGCCTGAAGCCGAAGGCGCACGAGAAGGTATTACAGGGCAAGGGCAAACGCTGTCATTATTGATTTTAGGCGATTCTGCCGCTGCAGGCGTTGGGGTAGCACATCAAAATGATGCGCTTTTAGGTGCGGTGATTTCTGCTTTGCAGCATCAGTACCAAGTACATTGGCGTTTAGAGGCGCAGTCTGGAGATACTACCTCACAAGTCATTCAAAAAACGAAAAAACTGGTAAATCAAAAATATGATGTTGTGGTTACTTCTGTTGGTGTCAACGATGTAACACGCTTAATGTCGGCACAGACTTGGATTAAACAACAGCAACATTTTTATCAACTTATTCAAGCAAAATTCCAACCTGAATTAATCATTGCTACGAGCGTTCCACCAATGCATTTATTTCCTGCATTGCCCAATCCATTGTCTTGGCTATTTGGACAATACGCCAAACAAATGAACTTACAATTAGAAAAAATGATTGCACAACAAGAAGATATGCAATGGATTGAATATGATATTCAAAAATATCAATCCATGAATTTAGAAATGGCAAAAGATGGTTTTCATCCAAGTAAAGAAATTTACCAAATTTGGGGAAAAGAAGTTGCGGATAGGATTTTGGAGTGGTTTTAGGTAAATTAACTTAAATAATGGTATAGTGTTAACAATCGTCAACACTAAATTATAATTAAATCATCAAGCAGAATGAAAATATGAAGAAACATCCCAATAAACATATTCGCGAAGCAATTGAATATGCGATTGAAAACGGCTGGGATGTTATCGATTCAGGTAAATCAGCACATGCAAAACAAATCTTGCGTAAAGTAAAGCAATGTCATGGAGATGAACTATGAATAACTATCACTTTACTGTTGTGGTACGTGACGCACGTTCTGATCTGTCTGTGCTAGAAGATAAGTTCTTTGAAGCGGGTTGTGATGATGCATTAGTTTGCAGTTATAACGATACAATTTATCTTGAGTTTGACCGTGAAGCTGAAAATGCAGAACAAGCGATTCACTCAGCATTAGACAATATTCGCTCATTAGGATTTCATGATCTGATAGTAGAAGAGCAAGGTTATTCAACTTTGGCAGTAATGGCTGAACGTGCTGGAATGACTCGTCAAGCATTATCTTTATATGCGCAAAATAAACGTGGTGACGGAAACTTTCCACGTCCGATGTATGGACTTGCATCTAGATCTGCAATGTATTTTTGGCCAGAAGTTGCGACATGGTTATTCAATCAAGGGAAGTTACATAAAAATCATTATGAAGTTGCTCGTACTGCAATGTCTTAGCTTAATTTAAAGACCAAAGGTTCAATCTATAAATGTCTGATTCTAAAATAGAAACCCATCCACTCGAACCCTTTTTACCAGCCAATGCCAAGCTGTTAATGCTTGGGAGTTTTCCACCACCTAAAAGCCGTTGGAAAATGGATTTTTATTATCCGAATTATCAAAATGTTAGCTACTAATAAAATGCTAAGTTACTGTATATAAATAGTTTTATAGTATATTTTTGCCCTAAAAAATGGGCAAAATACACTAAATGGAACATAATGAAAACAATAACTTAGCAATACGTTTTGCAAAAAACTTTTATGTCACTTCTGCAAATGGCAGCTTAATCCCAACATCCACATCGTTCCAAATAATTTCATGACCAGACTCGTAGTGTTCGGTCATTTTAACTGAGCTATGACCTGCCAATGCCTGGGCGCTTCGACCTGCTTTTTTATGCAAGAAAATAGCCAATGCACGTATTTCGTGGAAGGTCGGAATTTGTCTACCCTCTAATTTTGGATAGGCATTTGAAAGTTTGACGATCCGTAAAAATTCCTCTGACAAATACAAAGGCAAGATTTGAGTCCAGTGTTCTTTCTTTGAGTTTTTTACCTTGCGTTTTGGCACATAATGAATCACAAAAGGGCTAGGGACATTGTCCGATTTGCAACGATCCAGTACCTGTTGTAATTCATCATCAATCTTTATTCGGATATAACCTGAGCCATCTAGAACTTCAAAATCATCCACTGGATCATCAGTCGTTTTTTGCTGGGCAATATGAATATATCCATCATGAATATCAGTCCAACGAATGTTGACAATGTCCGATCGGCGTTGGGTTGTTAACAGCGATAGATCAATTGCATTTTGCAGCCATAAAGGGGAATGATTACGAATAATCTGCAGTCCCTCAACGGTATGTCTTTTTCTTTGCTTGGGCACATAGCGGCTAAGTGTAATTCGTGCTGGGTTATCTGGACATAACCCTTTACTCAACGCCACATCAAAAATGTTGCACAGCAAACTGCGTACAGATTTACTATTTGAAGGCGTGAGACTATCAAGGTATTCATTGACCATTTTTAGAGTAATCGATTCAAGTTCTTTATTTCCCCAGACCTTACACAGTCTGTTTAGCTGAACCTGATAAGTCTGCCGAGTATTTTCAGATATTGGTCGGCCATCTTTCCGACGCTTATTAAGTAAATACTCATCAGCAAAGCTTCCAAATAAGACGCCACCACCAAGAACCCTAGACACTAAGTCTGTCTCAATCATTAACATCTCATTTAATTTTCGAGCTGCTTGAAAGGCTTTATTTTTGTCAGTTCCCATTGAGTGAAACTTTCCCGTAATGGGGTGGCGGTAACGCCAAGCGTTACCATCACCCCGATATAAATTAGCAGGAATATCCTTATTTCCTTTATTGCGTGGTCGAGCCATATTTTTAGCCTCGCAACACCTTATCCACTAAATCATCACCAGTTTGTTGCTGGTAAATATGCCACTGTATATACCAATGTTTGCCTTTTTGCTCAGCAGGAATTAGGCCCAATCTACAGTGACGTGCAATAGTTTGGCGCGTTGGTGGAGTTGCACCTTCGGTACCATAAACGCGCTTAATAAATTCAGAAACTTTAATTAAACAGGTCATAGCTCGTTACTCCTTAGCCTCAAGCACAGTTTTAACAGCGATCGTAATCAGCTCTTGAAGGCGTTCGTGGGTAATAGTTATTTGCCCAGGCACATCTGCTTTCAGTTTTTCAATCTGTTCAACAAGTTTATTGTTGATTTCAAATTGTTCGAGTAGGGCTTTTTCGGCTTGGGCTTTGGCTGCCAACCAAGCCTCCCATTCGTCATCATAAGTATATGACGGGTATCGATAGCCATGCTCGCGCTCATGCTCATCATAGTAAGCCTTGAGTTCGTCATACTGATCTTTAAATTTGTGGCACTCAAACGCTTCTCTTTCTTTCTGCAAATCCATCACGCCACCATCAAATAATTAAAGTTTTTAGCACGACTGACTTCTACATTTGCTTCACGTTCTAAGCGACTTAAAAAACCAGCTGCTTCATTTAAATAGCATCTGCAAAACTGTCTAAATTTGCGCTGACACGCTTCATTCATTAAATAGTCTTGCTGTGCTTTTGCCTTGTGACAGAAGATTTTGAGTACACTGTCACCACGACGCATTACCAATGCATCTTTCTTAAGTTGTGGTCTGTACCCATCGCAGTACAGCCAGTATGAAAATAAATTGGTGAATTGGTGTGGTATTCGGGTCATCATGTCGTCACCCATTTTTATAAACGATTTAATTTTCATGCTTACGCTCTCCATCTGCACCCCGAAGGGTGCATGTACCCGTGGTTAAGGCGTGAGAGCAGCCTCTTGCGCTTCATACGCTGAATTAATTTGAGCAATTTGCTGTTCAGTCATTTTCGCTGTAAATGGTTCAAAACGGGTCGCCATGACTGTATTCAATGCATCCAAGTCGCTTGCGTTGTTAATTTCATCAATGACAGCACTCACAGATTCGGCAGGGAACATCTGAGCTTCTTTAAGCTCTTTGTGCTTGGCTTTGTATGCCTCACCAATTTCAGATTTGGCTGGCTCACCCAAATTAAGTGCCGCAATATCAGCACCGACCTGCTTCAAATCATCAAGTGACGTTGCGTTATCAATGCGCTGGTAATATGGTGTTAAGTCAATTTCAGTAGCAACAGACTCAACCGCCTGCTTCTTAGCCATGCGTGCTTTTAATGCTGACGAACCACTATTGGCTTTTGCTGTGCTTGTTTCAGGTGTAACCGCAGCAGGGGTAATATCAATTTCCTTGTCCTTTTCTTCCTCAGCAATTGCCATACCCTTAAGCACGTCAGGGAAGACATCACGCAAAGCATAAGAGCGTGCGCGTAACTTCATCATGCGCTTTGGATACTGTGTCCAAGGTCCTTGCTTACCTGATAAGCCTGCTTTTTTAGCATCTTCCATGCTGAACTCAGAAACGGTTGGCTCTTCGCCTTTGCGCTTTACTGTGCAAATTGCCTTGGTACCATCTTCTGAAAGTTCTTCACGAATGAAGTCAAGTAAGCCTGAGCCACGCACCAAGGCAAGCATTGCATCACCCCAGATAGAAGGGCGACCATTAATTACAGCAATGTTTTGCATTGCTTGAAGTGGCTGCAATCCAATTTCAGCACCCCATTGCATAGCAACAAGAATGTTGCCTGGCTTGCGCTGATAATCCTTTGGAACAATGTCAGAACCCGCTAAAAGGTCAGCAATCTGCATTGCTTCTTGCAGTGTTGTAGGCGTTAAAAAGTTCACTGCAGTATTTTGAGTTGTGGTGATGTTGGTCATATTTAAATTCCTATACTTTAGTTATTGGTTTAAGACACGCGCAGCACACGAGTGCTAGAGGTCTTTAAAAATTGTTCATAAATCTCAGGATGTGCAGCCTTTAAAGCTTTGCTGTCCAACGTGTTGCGTTCCTGATATTTGAATGTGGCCAAACGCTTTTCTTCAGCAATAATCATTTCTGCATCTTCCATTCGTGTGCAGATCTGCAGCTTTAATGCATCAAGTTCGCCACTTGCTTCTTTGATAGTGCTGTTGAGTTCTTTGTATTCAGTGATGATCTGCGCCAACTCGCTATCAGCTTCCACAGCCTGATCAGGATTATGTTTTGACCAGCGGTGCAAGACATCATCAAATGTGGTTGGTGCAGGCGGTACGTCTGCCAGTACATGCTCATGCCAAAACTCAGAACATTGCTCGATAAGCATTTCAAACAATTCAGGGTCGAAAGCAATTTGGTAGGTACGGAACTTTTGACCACCGATCAGCACACCTAGATCACACAACGATGCACCAGTAATGCCCATGTACCACTGGCATTGAGTCAGGTAATAATCAGGTACCGACTCGGTTTGCTCATCACCCCAAAGTTTTGCCAAGTATTGGTTTGCAGTCTTGCACTCAAGAATTCGGTCTGTGGTTAGCTTTCCATTTTTGATGCGTACATTGCCTGCAATTTCAGGATTAATGATTGCGCGGTCGATATTGGCGCGTGCCCAGTGATGAACCTCATGCTCAAGTGTTTTATTGACACGTTGAACCTTTACACCGTGGCGTTTTGCATATTCCTTGGCAACAATGTCTTCTAAAGTATTGCCCCAGTAGGCAGCCTCAGACTGAGAATCTTCAAGTTCAGACCGTGAAGTTTTATCAAGCCATAATTGGTACGGTGATTTGTATTTGCTCAAACCAAGGATTGCCGCCACATCAGAACCACCAATGCCTAAACGACGAGACTCAAGCCATTCTTGGCGAGCGTTTTCAGCGCTTTGTAAATTGATTGCGTTCATTATCGTGTAGCCTCCAAATGTGCCTTGGTTGCATTGATCTGATTTTCGTATTCAGCGTCACAAGCCTTTAAACTCATGGCCATAAAACCGAAAATGCATGCAGCTAATACTGCAGATGCCGCAGCATCGGAAAGGATTTTTTTAAAGCGAAGTGATAGTCGCTTTTTGTTTTGGCGCTGTATCAGCATTGCGACTAACTTGCTATGGGATGTGTTTTGTTTCATACTTATCTCGCTATATGCAGAGCACCCAGAAGGTCGAATGTCGGGGTGCTTTTTTGTGCCTAGTGAAATAAATACTACTTTAAGTAGAAATAATGTCAATAGATTGTTGAAAATATTTCTACTTAAAGTTGCTTTTGCGGCGTCGTGCTAACACATGAAAATTTAATTTCTGATAAGTTTGATAATTGCTTGTATTGATTCTGAATAGATATAAAATTGAAAAAAACTTATTAATTAGAGGGTCTTAAATTGAAAAACGGTTTGAAAAGTGTCTTGGCTGGCTTAGTTTTAGTAGGCGCGAGTTGTTTAACTACTGGCGCAACAGTTGAATATGAAAAAAAGCAAGTTTTTGATGTAATGAAAAAGTATGTTGAAGCTACATCTTGTTGGCATTCGTTTGATAAGAGTAGCGAATTTCTCAAAACGACGCTTAAGGATGTGTATTTAATAAACTCCGATAAAGAAATTGGCTTTTCAGAATATTTTGTTTTGTGGGGTGGTGACAAAGGATGTAATGGCGGCAGTGGTACCATGTCCTTTTTCATGTCGGAAGTAAGCAAATACTCCAGTTCAAGACCATTTGTTGTTCAAACTGATAACGCTTTTGGCGACAACATCGATATTAATTTTCGGTTTATAGATAGCGTTAAGCAGATCAGTCCAGATCATTTTGAAATCATCTCTTGGAATTATGCAGACGAAAAATATGGTGGAAAGGATGGTGGTAATAATTTCCCTGCAAATAAGTTTAAATACACTGTAAAAATGATTATGGGCGAGGGGTGGCAAGTAACTAATCAAGTTTTACTAGAACAGAACAAATAGTCAGTAAGAGTTCTGAATTGAACCTGAGTACATAAGAGATCAAGAATGAAAAGATTGGATTGGCTATCCCAATACTGAAAACATAGGCACTACCTGGGTTTACAGGGGCTGAAAATAAATTAGAAGCATTGGAATATCTTTTCAATAGTTAAAAAATAAGCCCACCGCTGGGGTGGGTTTAAATTAAATATTATTACTGCTTTGGATTATAGGTTAATTTAACCCAAAAGTGCCTTATGAAGTAAGGATAACCAGAATCTTGATGTACATGTGAACTATTAAAATATAATTTCCTATTAGGAATATCTTCACAATTAATGTTAATCTGCTCTGGATCATTTGACAAAAACACTTTCCAATCTGTAAGTGAAGTCAAGGCTGTTTTAGTGGTATTTTGATGGTAAATAATCACACCACCATGATACCCATAATCGCTACCTCTACTGTATCTTGTAGTTAATTGTTGAAATCCACCTAAAGTGTATTCATTACCATTTTGCAGTTTACACTCTCCAAACCATGAAAATGGAGAGTCCACTAAATTTATATCAACATGACCGTTACAGTTCCCATCATGAGTTACAGGGTAACCTCTATTCTGTAAACCATTGACGATAAAAGTAGTAATTAAATCTTCACCCTTATTATGGAATTGGGCAGATTGCAATTCCATCATTTGTATTTGATCCTCAAAGTCTTGATAGAATTGCTTGATGTATAGTTCATAATCCCGGGTAAGACGCGCTTTTTTTCGAATTATAATACTTCTAACTAAAGGATCATCAAAACAATAACTCTCACTATCGCTAAACATTGAGATCTCCCAAAAGCTCATCCGATACAGAAAAAAAAGTAGTTATCATTTTTGAAAATTCAAACTCACTAATTTCTTCCTCTGTAAATGGGTTAATAAACTTTTTATTAATTATAAAATCAGAGATTTCTTCAAAATTAAATACGACACTTTCATCTGAGTTAATATCATGCGCTTCAAAGAATTCAAGTAATATATTAACACGCTCATCGGTTAGGATGGAAAGTGTTAGCTTAAATTTTCCAATGTTAGAATTATCATCAAAGCTCGATATGCTTTTAAGGCGTGCGAAAGTTAGATGTTTTAAACTCTCTGGTTTTTTATATTCTAAAATGAAAAATAAAATATTTTTTGAATACTCGTAAGTCTGATTTAAATCAGACTCATAAGTATTTACCATGCACCTTTCTTTGAGTCTAGATAGGTACTTTTCAGCAATATCACTCTCAATAGTATTCATTTTAATTTATTCTATCTTCACTTAGAGAAGGCAATTATTTTATTAATCATGTCATACAAGTCCTTTTCTGAGTTGACTGTTATGGTTACATTTGTAAGTTTTGGTTCAGTTGTGTTTAAAATATACCAACTACCTTTCAGCAGCAAGTCTTTCTTTTCATTAAGTTTGTTTCCACCATAAATTTTTTTAATATCGTATGGTTCAATATTCGTTGAAGCTGTTCCGCCGACATGATATTCGCCTTCTCGGACATCATCAATGCCACTTCGAGCAATTTCTCGATGGGCCACCCCATCGTCTGTTTTGAAGGCTAACTCTTTAATAACACCTTCTTCTTCTTTATAAAATTTTTCAATACAAGGGAAAAGGTTGATACCCGTATCTTCAATTGTATGACCTAAACCTGTTGTCTGACGAATTAAGTTTACAAGGCGGGCGATTTCGGCACGAAGGTGTTCATCTTGAAATTGATTAGCTAAGTCAGATGACAAAATAATATTTTTATTATTTAAATCAAAAATAATTGAATTAAAACACGCTAAATCCACTGTTTTATATGCATAAACCTTATCATATTCTTCATTATGATAATCTTGTTTTAAAGCATAGACCCCGAGATCAACCTTAGTAGACAAGGAGCGAATAGATTTAAATGTAAAGAATACTAGGTTCTGATGTTCTGTTTTAATAAATTCAAAAGCTGTTGAATTTTCAAAAACTGGATAATAATCTTCATCAAATAGCGAAGATATTTCATCAAGTTTAGAAAAAATCAAATCAAAATTTTTAGGCTCTTCATAAATTGATATAAACTTATCTCTAAATAAAATTGTTTTCAAAAGATCTTTTTGGAATCCCTGTATAACTTTATCAAAAATATCATTACTTATAACTGATTCAGGGAAATCTGTAACCTGCTTTTCTGTATCCTCCCATGAAGATTTTGTATTAATAAACCCATTACTTTTTAAAATACTATTTATACTACCTCTAAGTGTATAGCCTCTATTTTTATAGAATTTAATAGTATTTTGAATAAAAAGTTTCTTTTCTTCAAATGTAAATGACATTTATACCCCCTTGAGTTTTTATAACAGTTCTATTCACTGTGTTTTAGACTTAAAATCAAACATCCCGATACAACCCAACGACCTTGCCCACCAACTTACATCCATCTATCAATGGAATCGTTTTTTCAGGCCAGTCTGGGTTAAGCGGTTGCAAATACATATTGCCGCTTTCAACAATCAGCTTTTTAAAAGTTGCCTCTAAATCACCTTCACAAGAGACGATGACTAAATCACCTGTTTTTAAATCATTTGTTTGAAAGTCAGGATTTACATAAATTTTGTCTGCAGGGCGGAAGTCTGGAAGCATCGACTCACCAACTACGGTCAACCCGTATCCGTTTTTGCCGCATTTCGGGTTAGGCGGCAGCCATTCTTCAAACTGCGTACCTGCAGGTACAGATTCAACTGTGGTCCACGATCCAGCTTGTACCCATGAGATAACGGGTACCAATCGACCAGCAATGGGAAAGGGAGCAGTGACGTTGGGTTCGATACCTGAGCCATGATCCAAATAACTAATATCTACATTAAATTTTTTAGCCAGTATTTGCATTTTCTCTTCACGAGGTTTTGCAATTCCAAGCGTATAGCGTCGTGCCATTTCATAAGTGACATGAATAGCATCTTTTAATTGGTTTACGTTTTTTATTGGTGAGCCTTCTTTTTGCATAAGGCCATTAAGCCGTGAAGCAAATTCTTGGTATTTGGCTGTTTGCACCTTACAAACCTTCTCATTTTCTACGCTAGGTAGAATATTAACCCGTATTTTAGGTTGCACCAATTCTATTTTTGGTAGTATATTATCTTCTACTTTAAGTAGTTTTATTGGTAGCATTATGTCATCTCCAAAAGACGCTTTTGAAAAAGCAATCAAAATCGCAGGCAGTAAATCTGCTTTAGCTCGAAATTTGGATATAACGCCTTGGGCTTTAAGTAAATGGAATTTCGATAAAATCCCAGAAGATCGCTGTCTTCCAATTGAGAAATTTACGAAAGGAAAAGTTCGAGCTGAGCAACTACGTCCTGACATTAATTGGGCGTATGTACGTTCTACTCAAAATAGTAAAGAAGCCGTTATCTAATAACACGTTCAAAAGGACTTTCAATGAACATCATCGATGCGGCTTATCACACTGTCCACGATTATCCAGGTGGCGCAACGGCGTTAGCACCTAGACTCGGCATTAAAAGCCCAGCCGTGCTCAACAGCAAAGTGAATCCAAATACGGATACACACCACCTATCACTTTTAGAAGCCACAAAAATGATGGCCATCACCAATGATTACCGCATTTTGCAAAGTATGAATGCGCACCTAGGCAAGGTTGCGATTGATCTGCCACAAATCCCTGAGTGTCGAGATACGGCGCTCACTGATCTTGTGCTGAGCTTTGGAATGCAGGGCGGGGATGTTTACACGCTATTTAAAACAATGATGGCTGACGGACGCATCACACGTGGTGAAGCAGTCGATTTATCCAAAGTCATCCATAAATTGCACGAAATATTGGCTGAGCTAAATGCTCAGGTACACAAATGTATTGAGGAATAAAAAAGCCTGATTGTTAGGAATCAGGCTTTTGCGTTCAATTCAGAGGGAAATTCTTTATGAACACAAATACTTTACCAAAACACCCATGTCAGGGCAAATGCACGGAATTTAAAGAAGAGCAGTGCAGCAGCTGCTTAATCTTAGTGCCGCAATGTGATTACTGCGGATCGGACAGCATGGTCAGCCGTACAGACAACAATGATGGTTTTATTTGTGCTGACTGTTATTGGGAAGACAAACAAGAACATACCGTGGCGTTGTTTGTGAGTGATGTGGAAATACATTATGCACGTGCATTGAATGCCCAGGGAGAAGTGCCATGAGTCACTTTAATAATCCACCTGATTATAAGCAGCTGCAGCAAGTGCAGTCATTTTACGAACCAAGCCTAAAAGTTCTGCAGGAGCTATATGAGCGCAATCAGAAAAACTTACGCTCAAAAGGTTATGACGAAAACAACGCTGCAATCACCAAGAATGAATTTGGTGAGGCTATGGCGAGACATTTTCGCATTACACAGTGGTTGGCTGCAGATATTGTAGCGAGCTTGGTGAAGGCTGAAAAAGTTGAAGCATTTGGTGGATACGTGAAGCCAATATTAACTGAACACTTAAGCGTGTTTGGGGAACAGGTGATGAAATGAACTATTACCAACACCACATTGGTGACTTCAATAATGCTACACGCTATTTAACGCTCGTTGAACGGGCGTTGTACCGTGACTTAATTGAGATGTACTACGATAGCGAAAAAGCCATTGATGCGAGTGATTTTGAGCGATTGGCACGCCGTTTATTGTGTCGCACTGACGAAGAAAAGACTGCTTTGCGGTTTGTATTAAGTGAATTCTTTGAATTAGTGGACAACACATACGTTCAATCACGTTGTGAGCGTGAAATAGCTGAATATCATGCGAAAAAGGAACAACAGTCCAAGGCAGGTCGTGCATCTGCTGAAAAGCGTTCCAACAGAAAAGCATCACCTGTTAAGAGTCCGAATAAGGAAAATAATACGCCTGTTCAAGAGGAATCTAACGGCTGTTCAACGGACGTTGAACAGCCGTTAAACGACCCTTCAACCAACCATAAACCATTAACCAATAACCAAGAACCAATAATTAATACACACACTAACGCGCAGGAAAAATTTTCGGAACCTGAAGCTTGGAATCCAGACCGAGAGTTTTTACTTACCGTGATACGGACCAGTGTCGGTGAGCAAGCCGAATCAGTTCTTGAATTACCTGATTATGAATTTCAACTTGGGAATTTCAATGCACATTGGGAAAACAAAACCACACTCACTGAAAACCAAAAAACTCGAAAGTTTGCTACGTGGTTGATTCAGGAATTCAACAAACAAAAAATTCCTAGACCCACCAAATCGGGGAAATCACAGCAAAAGACGGTGTCTCGAAACGTCAACGACGCATGGGGTGAAATCCCAAAGCAGGAGCCCGTGTCAGAAGATTACGATCCAAACGAACCACCACCAGGTGTGAGTCAACAAGATTGGGATGAGAATTGGGTATGAACGCATTTTCAAACAACCTAGCAGCAGGAATTCATTCTGAGTTATCCGAGATGTTTTGCCAGATTCACAACGAGCAGATGGTGAAAGTTTTAGGCCGTGATACCTGCAGATCCTGTGCTCAAGAGTTGCTGCAAAAATCTGAAGCTGAACACGCCCAAGAATTACTTGCGAGCACCCGTAAGAAGCGAGTCAACGCAGCCATGATTCCTGCTCGGCATGCAAGCTGTGGTTTTAAAAATTATGCAGCGAGTACACAAGCGCAGCAGTACGCCGTTGCTCAATGCAAAAAATTCTCTGGAGATTTTGTGAAAGGGCAAGCTGGCAACATGATCATGACTGGACGCACAGGCACGGGGAAAACCCATCTTGCATGCGCCATGATTCGGAATATCTTGCACCTAGGCGGATTTGCCCGGTACATCACCAGTGAGGATATGGCCAATAGCATCGCAAATGCATGGACACGACAAGACTGCAGTGAGGCATCTGAGATTTATCGATTCACCGAATATGATTTATTGATCGTTGACGAATACGGTTTGCATGACCAGCACGAGAATCGCTTGAAGTTGGTCCACAAGGTTTTGTATTCACGCTATGACGCAAAAAAACCTACGATCGTGATTTCAAATTTCACCACAGACGAACTGAGAAAAAATTTAGGTGATCGACTCTGGTCACGCTTCCAGCATGATGGTCTGACCGTGGTTGAGTGTAATTGGTCTGATGCGCGTATGGGAGATGGGTGTGAAAGATCAGAATGATGATAAAACTGTCGATTGGGTTGGTGGACGTGCTTGCAGTTCGTTTGAAAAGCGTATGGATATTTTGATTTTTGCAGTACATGCGAAAAGAGAAATCACGGTGACGGACATTGCGCAGTGTGTGTTGAGTTGTTCACGTATGACTATTCGGAATTGCTTGAAGGATTTGGTGTGCAGTGGCTATATGGCCAAGACCTCAATTTACACATATACGGCGACTAACAAAACTAAAGAGCTGTTTGGAGTCGGGGCTGAATGACAAGCATTTCACTTGCTGAATACAAAAAACTCTACTGCGGTGATCGTAAGAGTACGAGCAAGCGCAAGAGCAAAGTCAAAGGTGAAAAGATTGTGAGCAAGGGAGAAGCAGCACTGATCCAACAGCTCAGAGCGTTAAAAATCGAATTTGTGCAGGAGTTTCAATTTCACACATCACGAAAATGGCGGGCAGATTTTCATATCAAAAATACGAAGCTGCTGATCGAAGTTGAAGGCGGCATCTGGTCAGGTGGCAGGCATACACGGGGCAAGGGTTACATAGGGGATATGGAAAAATATAACACAGCAACAATGATGGGATTTCAGGTTTTACGGTTCAGCACAGAGCAAGTGACAAGCGGATTTGCAATTAAACAGATTGAAGGGTTGGTGAAAAGATGAATGCAGCAGTTAAACAGAAACATATTTTGCAGGCGGTTGATTGGTCTAAATACGATTTACCAGAATGGTTGCGTCAATTTGGTTATTGGCAGGGTGCAATGATTCGGTTTGATAGATCTGCAGAAAACCCTTTAGTGGGAGCAATTAGGAAAGCAAAACTTAGACTCAAGAAGGGTGATAGAGAAAAAATTATTGCTTATTATTTATGTGATGAAAACTTCATTGATAAACATTCAAAAAAACAGAAAGTATGCTTAATTACAGATGATGAGGCGAGAGCAGTACAGCGCTTGATTATTGATATTTTAGACGGCTGCACATCAGAGGCTATGCTTGATTGGATGGATGCAATCATAGAGAGATATTTTAATCAAAAATCATGGACTCAGTTGGTTAGTTCAGAACGCACTGCCATGGATGCAAAATACGATGTTCGTTGCGGGCTAGCTGCTTTGCATAATCGGTACCAGTTTATTAAATATAAAAATGGCTCAGTATGATCTAACTATTGATTTTTATAAGCAATTCAGATAATTGTATAAAGATCAAGCAATGGTGAGTAATAATGATAGAAAATCCACAACATTTTAATTTAATAACGAATTTTGAAGAAATCACATCTAGACCTAATTTTGTTGAAAAGGTGATGATTGCCAGGGGGGAGGATGTTCAAAACACGATTTCTGATTTAGCGGGTTTTTATGTATTAAGGGATTTTGTTAGTTGTGGGATTTCAAGTTGTGGAAAGAAACATCAAAAAGGTTATGTCGCACAACTTCATGATGGTAATGAGATTATCATTGGACATAATTGTGGTAAAAAGCACTTCGGTATTAGTTTTGATGAAAAAGCAAAACAATTTAAACATTTAAGAGATAATGCCAATCAATATCTACAAATTAAAGAAATGTTTGAAAAGCTGCCATCATTAAAAGAAAACCTTGATCGGATATTAAATCACACAGGCAGAATGACATTTTTTCAAATCAAGATATCACTTAAGAGCTTTAAAGAAAATGCTTTGGATTACTGGATGCGTAGGAAAATTGGGCAAGAAGTATCAAGTACCGGTGCAATATATATTGATGATTTCAAAACAGTAGATGAAATCAATGCAGAAATTCTAAGTGGCAGAAAGAATGTAACGGATATTAAGCGAGTTTTAGTTGGAAATATTGCTGAATATGATGTGATTGCTAACTGGCATAATGCAGATAAATTAAAGGATTACTTTGATCGTGTGTATAGAGAAATCAAAAACCCTAACCAGTTGGACGGTCAGGCAATCAAGACGCTTTCCAAAAAGTTAAGGCAGCACGACCAAAATTTGCGGGAGTTAGAGGATTATGTCAAAAGAGGTAATCGCTTATTCACTCCCGAAAACTTAATTCAATTCGCTGTATTGTTTACAAAACCACATGAGCAAAAAATTATTGAGAAATATGCAAATAGTTTTACTTAAGCTCTTGACCCTGATCAGGGCATGTGCCATATTTATGGTATGTGGTCGAAGTTATGTATACGCACTTAGCCACCTGAAAAGCAAATGACGATCAGGAAAGACTGATAATTACCGTAAAGGCTCACAGAAATGTGGGCTTTTTTGTTGTCTGTAAAAAGGCAACTCATTCCTGCTGGAGTGCCGACCAGTGGAACATGCCTTGAGTAAACTTCCTTCGGGAATCCAGACTAGGGATTGGCGCCCCGACCTAAAGAGGATTGAAAGCAAGTAAAGCAGACCGTGCATGTTAGGTGTGTGTGATTGTGAGTAGCGGTAGATCAGTTGCCGAGCTGGTCAATATCGTAATCTAAGGCAGGGTGTGGCAGATCGCCGCATCCTTATTTAAGCGCCATTAGCTCAACTGGATAGAGCATTGCACTTCTATTGCATTGGTTGCGGGTTCGAGTCCTGCATGGCGTGCCATATTCCGATGAACGGCATATATTTTGGTTAAACAGTGTCATACACTTTATTTAGAGCGTTCTGTAGTTCTTAGTTTTATACCCGCATTTCCCCAAATGTGGGTTTTTTTATGCGTGGAGAAAAACATGCTCCGATTGTTAATGTGCTTATTCGGCCTGCATGGTGCGACTGAGATTGATTACACGATTGATGATGAAGAAATCAAAGTATACCGTGTTTGTTTGAAAGAAGTTGAATAAACCCTCGCCACTCCAGTGGCATTTTGCCGAACGTATTACGGCACATAAACTCCGCTCAATATGCATTATTGGCGGGGTTTTTCTTTTTCTATTGGTGATTACATGACAGACAAAGTACAAGCGAAACAAGACTTAGAATTTTGCAGTGCTGAGCTGTCTAAGTATCAAAATCTCAGTAGATCGGGATTGACGCGGGCAGAGATGCTAGCGATTGACGGCATCATGCGCCGCTTGAAAGATCGCATTAGAAACTTACGGAATGTATTGCTGTGAAACGACCAATGCCGCCTCAAAGCCTGCTTGATCTTGACCCTGAAGAACCAGTGGGATTTGAGCCTGCACACGAACTAAAAGAATGGATTTTAAAAACATTCATTGATGAAGGTGGTGAGCTACACAACCCTGATCACATGCATATATCGCCGTGGGATGATGATTTATTCATGGTGCTATGGGCATCAAGTGGGTTTAAAAAGTCTGAAAAAATTGTTTTGGGTCAGACTGAAAAGTTTGCGCCGATGGCGGGCGGCTGGCGGAAGATGCGCCAAGAAAAACAGATGATTGACTGGTTTGGTTGTGTACCGAATTTCATCATCACAATTGATGCTTGGTTTGCACATAATGCCAGTGATACTGACTTTTGTGCGTTGATTGAACATGAGCTTTATCACATTGGTGCCAAGCGCGATGAGGATGGCAATTATTTGGTGAGTCAATCCACTGGTGAGTACAAGTATTACCTAAGGCCACATGATGTTGAGGAATTCCACGGGGTTGTTCAGCGTTATGGTGCATCACCAGACGTTCAAAAAATGGTAGAGCTTGCAAATGATGGCCCAACAATCGGCAAGGCAAAAATTGCTCATGCATGTGGTACGTGTTTATTGAAGTTGGCTTAAATTTTTTTGCCTGCTTTGCTTTACGTAGCTTTACAGAGAGGTGGTTGTGGCAGCACTAAAAGAGCCTGTAAAAATATTTATAGTTCAGTCTCTTGCTTGCTTTGAAACGCCTCAACAAGTAGCAGACACTGTAAAGCAGGAATTTAAAATAGAAATTAGCCGCCAACAGGTGGCTCTATATGACCCAACGAAATATTCAGGTCGAAATCTAAGCAAGAAACTAAAAGACCTTTTTGAGAAAACGAGAGCTGAATTTAAATCCAATGTTTATGACATTCCGCTAGCAAATAAAGCTGTTCGTTTGAACGAACTTCAGAAGATGTATGACAGTTGGGGTAAAAACAGAATCATTAAGCAAGGCATCATCAAACAAATTAAAGATGAGATGCAGGGCCATGATGCACAGTTACTCGATCTTGAGCTTAAGAAATTAGAAATACAGCGTATTCGTGATGGCGAGGATGGTGCAGGTGATGACCCAACCCCTGTGAAAGTCACAATTCAAGTTGTAGATGCGAGTAAGAAAGATGCCGAACATCAATCCGACACTGAATGTTCCTCAGGCGAACTTTCTACAACTGAAGAATAAGTTTAGGGCATTTGTCGCGGGTTTTGGCTGCATGCACGGAGATACTTTAGTTGCTACGGCTTTTGGCTTTAAGAAAATTAAAGAGATAACATCTCCAACGCTTGTTTTATCTTGGTCTCACAAGAGTAGTCGATTTGAGCTTGCTCTAAGTGGTGGAGCGTTCCCGAAAGGTGAGGCGAGTCTTTACCGAGTTTCAACAAAGCAAGGAGAATTTGTTGCAAGCGGACATCACCGTTTGCTTTGCGCTGACGGTACGTATCGATCAGTGGAAAGCCTTTCCGTTGGTGAGAAGGTATTTGCATCTTCGCAAAACCTTCAGCAGACCAATTTGGGCGAATTCCCGTTATCGTCTCACGCAAATGATCAGCGTTCTTTTCAAAGACACGCAAGTTTGATGGGTCGTTATGCAGACGCAGCCCGTCAATATGGTCAACAACTTCTAGCTGGCTCAGGTATCGCCCAAGATGCGTCTCCATTACATGGCGGTGCTCAGCAATACGACCATCCAAGCGCGGGTTTGGGTGGTTTGGTGGGGCAGGAATGCTTACATATCCATCATTATCAACAATTCGACCGCCACGCCATGAGTGATTTAAATCACCGTGCATGGCGCCACGATTTAAGCGATCTAAATTGTTTACGCGAAGAATGTTTTGCACATGCTTTGCAGAGCAGCCAATCTCACTTGCAATCTCTTTTGAAGTCATCCCAAGATGATTCATTGAAAGAATTTGATGGGTTTGTGTGTCAGTACGAGGAGTTGGCTTCTTTCGTTGTTTCACAGTCAAATCATACTTTTGTATGCAGCGATACACCGCAGTTCGCTCACAACCAACAAGCTTCACAATCTGAGCAACCGTTAAATCGGGTGATGCAAGACTGCAAATTTTCTTCTCAAGATCAGTCATATAATTGTTCCTTAATCAAAGCCTGCGACATATTGAGTATAACACAACTTGATCGAGTTGAGACTTACTACGATATGCAGGTTTTGGATAATAACAACTATGTGACAATTGATGGCGCAATCCATCACAACAGCGGTAAGACATGGGTAGGGTGTTCGAGCTTATGCGATAAATCTTGGGAGTTTCCAAAAGTTCCGCTCGGTTATTTCGCACCAACTTACCCGCAAATTAGAGACATTTTCTTTCCAACTATTGATGAAGTTGCGTTTGATTGGGGTTTAAAAACCAAGATTTACGAATCAAACAAAGAGGTCGATATTTACTATGGCCGCCAGTATCGAAGCACGATTATTTGCCGATCCATGGAAAAACCTCAAACGATTGTTGGTTTTAAGATTGGTCATGCGCTGATTGATGAGTTGGATGTCATGCCGACTGTTAAAGCACGGCAGGCATGGCGGAAAATTATCGCACGTATGCGTTTTAAACAAGCTGGTTTGTTGAATGGTATTGATGTTGCAACAACACCAGAGGGCTTTAAGTTTACTTATGAGCAGTTTGTAAAAGAAGCGAATTCAACACCTGCAAAACGTGCTTTATACGGGATGATTCAAGCTTCAACTTATGACAATGAAGCTAACTTGCCTGATGACTATATTTCTTCGTTATATGAGTCATATCCACCACAATTAATTTCAGCTTATTTGCGCGGCCAGTTTGTAAACCTGACTAGCGGGGCTGTGTATCCTGACTTCGACCGAAAGTTAAATCATACGGATGAAGAAATAGAGCCGCTTGAGCCATTAATTATTGGTATGGACTTTAACGTATTGAAAATGGCAGCAGTGGTTTATGTGATTCGAGATGGTAAGCCGTTGGCATTGGATGAAATGGTTGGAGTGAGAGATACACCAACTATGGCACAACTTTTAATTGAGCGTTTCCCGCTTCATGAGATGACAGTAATACCCGATGCTGCAGGTCAAGCCAAATCCTCAAAAAACAGCAGTGAGTCAGATCATCAAATTCTAAGGGACAAAGGTTTTCGGGTTGAAGTGGATGGGACAAACCCTGCAATCAAAGATCGTATTAATGCAGTAAATGCATTGATCTTGAACGGTGATGGTGAGCGCACATTGCGGGTAAACACCAATAAATGCCCACGTTTTACAGAAACGCTTGAGCAACAGGTTTATGACGACTTTGGTATGCCAGATAAGAAATCTGGACTTGATCACGTTGGTGATGCGGGCGGTTATCCAATTGCCAAGCGGTTCCCGATTATTAAGCCAGTCACACATCTAAACATCCCAATTTATGGAAAAAGAAAATGACAGGTATTACAAGCACACACGCAGATTATGATGAGCATGCACCACTATGGAAAATGGTTGACGATGTATGCAAGGGGCAGAAAGCCATTAAGGCTGCTAAAAAAACGTACTTGCCTGTACCGAATACCTTTGGTGATGGCGATGATAATCGTTATGACGAGTACCTAGATCGAGCTGTCTTTTATGGTGTAACAGGCAGAACACTAAACAGCCATGTTGGTTCGGCATTTAATAAGTTGCCTGAGTTTAAGCGTCCTGACGAGCTAGAGTACCTTGATCGAAATGCAGATGGTGCAGGACGTTCTATTTACCAGTGCTCTCAGCGTATGTTGCGCTATTTGTTAAAGCATTACCGCTGTGGTGTTTATGTGGATTATCCGCAAGTACAACCAAGCCGTAATCGCGCTGAGGATAAGCTTAAAAATGCATTTCCGATGATTCATGTTCTCAAGGCTTCAGCCATTAAAGACTGGGATCACATCATTGTTGGAAATCAAAAGAAGTTATCCTTCGTCAAAATTAGTGAATCTGTATCAAATCGAAGTCCAGATGGCTTTGAGCGCTCAACCAAAGAACAATACCGAGTTTTGCGTTTAGAAGATGTGGGGTCTAATGAATTTGTTTACTCGGTTCAAGTGTATGAGCAGGATGCAAAAGGCAACTGGGTAGAAGGGCAGAAATATACTCCAACCGACTACCACGGCAATCATTGGTCATATATTCCATTCACTTTCTGTGGTGCTGTAGACAACACGGACGAAATGGATAATGCACCACTGCTTGAATTGGCTGAACTAAATTTGGCGCACTACCGAAACTCAGCAGATGTTGAAGAATCAGGTTTTATCGTTGGGCAACCCGTTATTTCAATGCCTGAAATTACAGAACAGCAGTATGAACTTATTCAGCGTGATGGCTTGGCAATCGGTGGTCGATCAGGATTCCCGACTAAGGTTGAAATTACCCAAGCGAGTGAAAATAACCTAGCAAAACAACTCATGACGGATAAGTGGGAGCATATGAAAGAAATGGGCGCTCGCTTGATTGAGGTTGGTTCGGCAAATAAGACAGCAACACAAGCAGACAATGAGGATTCGATTCAACACTCTGTGGTGTCGTTGGCTGTGTCGAATATCAGTGAAGCCCTACAAATGGCTTTACGCTGGTGTGCAAAGTTTGCTTTACCGAATCATGAGTTAAGCACTGATGAATTGAGCTATGTCATTTCACAAGACTTCAACAAGCCGAAATTCAGTGAAGAACGTGCGAAGCGATTATATGAAGCTTGTACTGGTGGCAATTTGCCTTGGTCTGTTTGGTACAAGTATGAGCAAACAGGCATGTTCACTGAAGAAAAATGGGAAGAAATTGAAGTACTACTAGAACGTCAGCGTGATGGTGCTTTCAATATGGGTGAATGAGTATGAATAATGCAGTGCATAAAGCTTTGATAGATGCACTATCACAGCACCAAGCTTATTTATTCAGAGCATCATCGCAAAGCGTGAATGAGCTGACAACCTTGTTTAACAAACTCTCAAACAAGCAGTTAATGCGACTTGGAGAGGTGTTAAATGATTTGTCAGATACAGAGCGAAAAGCACTGCAGGGACTTAACTTTTCAAGCAAAAGCAAAGCCAGTAGAAGCCTTGAAGAAATCAAAGTAATTCTGAGTGAGTGGTTTAAATCCATTGATACTGAATTGAGCCTTGATTTTGAAAAGTCGGCTTTGCAACTTGCGATATACGAGGCAACTTACACAGCAAGCTTAGTTGCTGGTACTGCTGCCGTTATTGATGCTGAAAAGATGTATAAAACCATCAAGAAAACCCCTTATGCGGGTGGTCAGCTGATGGATTATCTTTTTAGTGATATTGCCTCATCGCTGCGAAAAAAAGTTGAATATGCTATTCGTGATGGTGTTTCACAAGGCTTAAGTAATCAGCAGATCATTCAAAAGATTAAAGGTCGAAAGTCGTTAAATTACAGTGATGGGATTCTAAGTAAAACCACTTCCGAGATTGAGCGCGATGTTCGTACCGCAAGAAGCCATATCAGCACAGCAACCTATATTGATACTTACAAAGCTCTCGGCTATGAGTATGTAAAAGTTGTGGCCACACTTGATGGTCGCACCTGTAAATACTGCGCCTCAATAGACGGGGATGTTTATTCGATTGATGACCCAAAGCGACCAAGATTCCCAGTACATCCAAATAATCGCACCACGTATGTTGGTTGTGATAAGGATGGTAAGGTTTTAGGTAAGCGCCCCTTTGTAATGGATGAGCGTAAAGTTAAAGACATTCCAAAAGATGAGCGTGATCAACTGATAGGTCAACTTGATGCCAACACTTCATTTAAAGAGTTCTTTGAGCAATCAGACGAGTTCTTCAAAAAGACTTGGCTGGGTAAATCTAAGTATGAGCTTTATAAAAAAGGTGAGTACAGCATTGATAAGTTTGCTGATCCGCTGAATAAGCGTGGTTATACATTGGAGGAGTTGAAGGCTTTGGATGAGAAGACGTTTGAAAACATATTATAACTTCAACTATTTGTATACACACGATTTTTCTTGATTAAAAATATCTCTGTTGCATAATCTGTTTCAAATTAAATAAATGGAAAATGATCAGTGGAAAATTTAATCAAAGCGTTTCTGGATATCTTTAGAACGCATAATATTTTGCTATATGTTGTTTGTATTGCATCAGGTTTACTTTCATATAATGTTTTTAATTTGGCGGAATTGACAGGTTTTGATGCTATCAAGCCTGATTATAAAAACTATGTTGGCCTTGTATTCCTTTTTTCACTAATCACAATTTTGGTGCTTTGTATAAAATCAATAGTTGCTTATTTGAGACAACTTATTGCTGAAAGAAAATACAATCAGGAAAAAGAAAGATTGATTGAGCAAAAACTGAATAGTCTCACAAATCCTGAAAAAGCGGTTTTACTTCAATATTTTATTCAAAATTCTGAAACAATTTGGTTGCCTGTAACTGGTCAAGAGGTAGTAGAGCTTTGCAACGCACATATTTTGATGCTTGCTAGTAATACTGCCAGAGCTACTATAGCAGGCCAAGCTGTGATGTTGAAATTACCGATGATACTTATGCAAAGGCTTAGCAGCCTGTATCCTGAAGTCTATTCAAAAGATTGTGATCAAAGGTTGGTGCAAGAGTTATTACATAAATTTACGCCAAATAGCATTCGTGAAGTAAATAAAAATAGGCAATTATTTAATTATTAATTAAGACAATCCACGACCCGAAAGGGTCTTTTTTATGCGAGAAAGAAAATGGAAAACCAACACCAAAAAATCAAAGGTTATCGTGATTTATCTCAAGAAGAAATTGACTTGATGAATGAGATCAAGACTATCGGTCCGCAAGTTCAAGCGGTGATTGAAAAGGTTCAAAAGCACATTTCCACTCAACGCTACAACTGTAAATGTGACGCAGGGCAACAGGTCCATAATTTGGATGAATGGGAGCGTCTTGAGGCTGCTACCCCTGAGCGTTTCGCTGCAATGGCTAAGACAGATTTTCAAACTGGACTTATGTATCTTGTCCGCGCAGTAGCTCAGCCAACAAGCTTTTAAATAACCATGATTAATTTAAGCACCCAAACGGGTGCTTTTTTATTGCCTGCTGAAAGCGGATGCAGACAGCGTAACGAGCGGATGCTCATTTTAGAAATAGGGTCGGATGACTTATGAAATTGAAATTAGACGAAAACGGTCATGTAGTGGTTCAAGATGGCAAACCTGTTTATGTGCATGAGGATGGCAAAGAGGTGGCTTTTGATGCACCGCAAACAATTGCCACAATCAGCCGCTTAAATGGTGAGGCAAAAGCGCACCGCGAAGCAAAGGAACAGTTTGAAGCACAAGCCAAAGCCTTTGAGGGGTTAGACCCTGTAAAGGTGAAAGAGGCGTTAAACATTGTTCAAAACCTGGATGCTAAAAAGCTTGTGGATGCAGGTGAAGTAGACAAGGTGAAAGCTGAAGTTACTGAAGCACTAAAACAGACCTATGAGCCACAGCTTCAGCAACTCACACAAGAGCGTGATGCCGTTCAGCAGCAATTACACAAAGAGTTAATTGGTGGTGGATTTGCTCGTTCTAAGTTCATTCAAGAAAACATTGCTGTACCAGTAGACATGATTCAAGCCACTTTCGGTCAGAGCTTTAAGATCGAAGAAGGCAAGGTTGTTGCCTACGGTACAGATGGTCAAAAAATCTATTCACGTACACGCCCAGGTGAAGTCGCTGACTTTGACGAAGCTTTGGAAACTTTGGTTGGTGGATACCAATACAAGGACCACATTTTAAAAGGCGGTCAAGGTTCAGGTGGTGGATTCCAAGGTGGTGGTCAAGGTGGTGTCAAAAAGACGCTGTCTGACTGCAAAACACGTGAAGAAAAAGCTGAATTTCTCAAAACAGTTAAATAATTAGGAGAAGCCCCATGGCTTTTGATTTACAGGTTTTTAATAAACAAACCCACTTGGTGATGACTGAGCATGTTGCTCAGGACATTGTGAAGTTTAACGAAGCGTCACAAGGCGCAATCCAGTTAATCGCTGATCCATTTGAAGGTGATTTTAATATCGAAGCTTCATTCAAAGCGATTGATGGTTTGGTGCGTCGTCGTAATGCTTATGGTTCTGGCACTGTAGCCGCAAAACGCCTACAACAGATGCTTGACGTGGCAGTAAAGGTTGCAGCGGGTACACCACCGATTCAGTACGAAAAGCAGCAATACTTATGGATTAAGCAAAATCCTGAATTAGCTGCCTTAACGATTGGTGAGCAGCTTGGTAAGGCCAAAATTGCTGACATGCTGAATGCTGCGATTTTGGGTGGTTCTTCTGCTATTGGCGGTAATGCTGCCGCAGTTGAAGGTGATGGTACCGATGCGGCAACATTCCGCTTATTGAACAAAGGTGCTTCGCGTATGGGTGACCGCTCAAGCGCAATTCGTGCTTGGGTGCTGCATTCAACCACTATGCACAACTTGTTTGATAACGCCTTGGCCAACGCAGAAAACCTATTCCGTTACGATGGTGTAAACGTCATTCGTGATCCGTTTGGCCGCTTATTCGTTGTAACTGATGCGCCCGCATTAGCAGTGACAACTACTGGCACGATCTATAACACTCTGGGCTTGGTTGAAGGTGGTATTGTCGTGAATGACAACAACGACTTTAACGCTGAACTCGAAACCATCACTGGCAATGAAAACATTCAGTACCAATACCAAGCTGAATGGACCTATGGTGTAGGTGTGAAAGGTTATGCATGGGATATGGCTACAGGTGGTAAGTCACCAACCGATGCTGCAATCGGTACTGGCACCAACTGGGACTTAATTGCAACTTCAATCAAAGATACAGCAGGTGTCTTGATTAAGTCAGCGTAATCAAAGAAAAGCCCCTTAATTGGGGCTTTTCAATATTGGATGAAAACACATGACCAAGAAAGTTAAAAAACTGTATTTCACATCCGACTTTTCTGCTGAAAACGTAGAAAAGCTTCAGGCTGATGGTTGGATTTTGCGAAACCGTGCAGCAACACATAAAGGTGACTTTGTTGAAGATGCTGACGAATACGGTGGTGAAGTGCCTGATTGGTATCCACAAGATAAAGTGCAAGAGCAGAAAAAGCCTACTGCACGTAAAACCACACAACCAACCGAATAGGTGATTTATGAGCTTTATTTCCCTTGAAGAAGCTGAGCAAATTTTAGGGGCAGACTTTGCGCCAGCTGGTGATAAAGCTCGCCTCATTCTTTTGGCCAATACATGGATGAAAAATGAAGTCGGCTATGTACCAGAAGTGGTTGCAGATGAATTAAAAACTGCATCGTGTGAAATCATTAAAGGCATTTTGGCCAAAGTTATCTACGCAGGTGTTGCACGTCAGACTACAAGCGAAAGTGTAAAGGCTGACACGGTACAGGTAAGTGAAACCTTTTCAGAGCATAGTCGGGAGTTATCCGAGTTTGAGCAGATCGCCAAGGCTCTGATTGATTCCGTGGGCTTAAAACCTGCAGGTTTTGCATTTCAGGTGTATCGCAGATGATTAGTAACAGTTATGTGCCTGAATGGCATATATCACCCTTTGAACACTCAAAATACACTTTAGTCCGCAACCAAGATCAATTCGATTTGCTATTTGATGATGTGAACGACACACAAGAGTTCATGCATTTAGGTGCGGGTGCTCAGGTCGATTATTACGATGGTGGCAAGCATTGCATTGTTCAGTTGGGTGATTGCAGCGAAAGAACACTGATTGAAGTGCATGGGCTTTTATTACATGAAGCTGTTCATATCTGGCAGCGGATCAAAAAGCTGATGGGTGAGAAAAAGCCTAGCACTGAATTTGAAGCCTATTCAATACAGCGCATTGCTCAGGATCTTTTTGCAATGTTTGAGGCGAGTGAAACAGATGATTAAGAATAAAATTCAATCCAAGGTTGCCAAAGCTTTTGATAAAAAACTTGCTGATGCTGTTGATACTTTCACTTGTCAAAAGCCAATTTATTCAGGCGTATTTGATTTTGAAACACAAACCTATCCAATTGTAGGCAGTGAATCTTATTCAGGGCGTGGCGTCCTGTTTGGCTCATATTTAAAAGACCTAGTAAAGCCTGCGGATTATCAAGCCGAAGATGCAAAGGCAATTGTTCTGCAAAATGAAGTAACCGCTGTGCCTCAGATTGATGATGTTTGGGCAACCAGTAAAGGAGATTTCAAAGTCGTGAATATTGGTGCAGACCCAACATCAAGCATCTGGACTTGCCAGCTTAGAAAGGTGTAGTAATATCCCTCTAAATTTAGGGGGATTTATGATAGGTATCTGCAAGTTGTGTGACCAAGAGAGAGAGTTGCAAAAATCTCACTCAATTGGAAGAAGTGTATTTAGTAGGGTTTTGAGGCCAGCAAAAAACAATTTAGTTTTGAACATATCTCCAAGGTTGGAAAAGATTGAATATACAAGTGATCAATGGGATACATATCAATTATGTGGAGGTTGTGAGAAGCAGTTTAATAATAACTATGAAAATTACTCCCTTAATGCTCTAAGAGGTAAATATCCAACAATCCCCAAGATCATTCTTACTAATGGGGTGTTTTTTTCAAATATAGATCAATTAAAAGTTAAGCATTATTTTTTATCAATAATGTGGCGAGCTGCTGAATCAAATCATCCCGCCTATTCGGGCATAGAGATTTGCCCAGAGGTTAGTGAATATTTTAAAAACCTGTTTCTTAACGACCAGGAAATCAGTCCTAAAATATACAATGTCCGCATAAGAGCAGTGAGGGATAATGCGGGAATAATAGATATGCAAGGGCTGCAGAAGATCATTATTGCCCCATATATGTACAAAACTCATAATAATATTGTTTATGAAATGCTTTTTGAGGGGTGGTTGGTTGAGATTTATTTTAAAAAACCAAATTACGCACTGATAAAGAAAAAAGGGTTTTTAAGCAATAAGACATTCGGACTAATAATTCCTTATGTAGATTTTTTAGAAATACCATCTTTGATGCAGTCTTTTGTGCGCGGTAAGTACTTAATGGATACTGGTAAATTTAAACTAAGGTAGAGCTGATGGGATGGAAAAACAAACCAACTAATTTTGCGCTTGAGGTAGAGATGGCTGGTGACGAGCATTTGCGAAAAGTGAGTGCAGATATGCTTCAAGGTGTGATTATGGCCAGCCCTGTCATGGATGGTGCATTCCGATCCAACCATAGAGTCACAGTCAATAAAACCACAAATGAAACGGTACCAGGCAATGGGAATAAATCACCAAAAGGTACGCTAGATCAAGAAGTGTTTGCGGAAGGAGCGGGGCAAATTTTACAAGCCAAGCTTGGAGATAGTGTCTATATACAAAACAATCTTCCATACGCCCTAAGGCTTGAGAATGGACATTCACAACAGCAAGCACCACTTGGAATTTACTCACTCACATTCCTTTCAGTTGCGAGCAAATACAAATGATGACACTCACCCAAGCTGAAACTGAAATTTATAAAAAAATAGGTCAATTCACTGGTGTAGAGAAAGCCAATCTCCGCATTGAAAGCCAGCCACTGGACAAGGGGCAACACTTCAAAGCGCCAACAAATAAAGCGTGGTGTAAAGTTTTTATACAGTACGCAGACAGTCAGGTGGCATCAATTGGCAATAGTCCATGTATCCGAGATTACGGCATTATTTCAATCCAGTGCTTCACGCCAAAGAACAGCGGAACACTTGCTATGACCGCACTGTGTGACGCATGGCGCTCATTTCTGCAATCCTTTAGCGCATCTCATCTTGAAGTCTACAAAGTCCACGCACCACAAAGCATGGATGACCAAGATTTTTACGCAAAAATAATTAGAGCTGAGTTCCGAGTGAACTAACTTAAACACTTAATCAAACCGTCCTTTATGGGCGGTTTTTTTTGCCTGTTTTCAGGCAAACCACTGGCTAGGCTGATCCCCGAAAAGCGCACTTTTCATGTTCGGTGTGCCTGCCAGTTTTTTCTTCAAATATCTAATTTTAAAGATAAATCCAAACTTGGATTAACCGTTTTGCCATACAGGTGTGTCTCGTTACCGCATGTCTGTGTGGCTTTTTTATTTGGTAACGAGGTAAACGATATGAATGCAATTGTGAAAATTGAAAATCAAACTCCATTTATCGAAGTCGAATTAAATGGAAAAGTTCAGCTCGGTGTGAATGCGCGTGACCTGCACAAAATGCTAGAGAGCAAGCAGGACTTTTCAACATGGATTAAGCGCAGAATCTCCCAGTGCGGATTTGAAGAGGGTTTTGATTACGTTCGCCTCCACCAAAAAATGGAAGCCAATAACGCCACCCTAATTGAATACATTATCTCGGTGGATATGACGAAGCACCTTGGAATGATGGAGCGCAATAAAAAAGGTCACGAAATCCGTAAATACTATATCGAGCAAGAAGAATTAGCTCGTCAGCTTAAAGATGGGCTGCAGGTACGCATTGGTAAACTTTCAGCGCAAATTGAACTGATTACACAATGCTTGTCTGAAGCGGGGCGGTTTTTATCAGTAGAAGGCAAGCAGACCAAGCCAGCCATGCTTAAAGAATTGGATGAGCTGGTTAGAGAAGCCCAGCCAAGCTTAGATTTTAAAGAAGATGAAAACGAATAACCCCGCTAAATGCGGGGTTAATTATTTCCAAACCAATGCCACCGAAAGGTGGTTTTTTATTGCCTAGAATAGGAGAAAGCTGTGTCTAAAGGCAGTGCTATTAAATTATATGCCGCACCTGAAACGGTGGTCGGCACAGTGCCAACAAGCGGATGGTTTACCGTTCGTCGTGTCACTGATGGCTTGACTGAAAATGTCACCACATCCACATCAAGCAGTGTTTTAGATTCTCGATTTCGTCAAGGCTCAACCGTAGATGAATCGGAAATTACAGGCTCGCTTGAGGTTGAGCTTTCAATTGGTACGTTTGATCAATTTATTTCAGCCGTAGCAATGAATGATTGGGTGGAGGATTCAGTCGACCCAACAAAACACACATTACAGTTTGGTGGTGAAACCAAAAAAACCTTCACCTTTGTAAAACACTTCTCAGACATTGGCACATACCACGTATATACAGGGGTGCGCATTGCTGAGTTGAGTTTTAGTCTCGCAACAACGGGGAAAATTACAGCAACCTTTGGCTTAGTTGGTACAGGCTTTGAATCAGTCACAGTTAATCCAGCAACAAGCATTGCACCTGCGGATGATGCGGTCCTAGTGTCTGCATTAAACGTCAACAAAATGTCGGTAGATGGCGCAACAACAGTGGGGACTGCATGTGTTCAATCGCTTGAACTTGCGATTAACAATAACATGAACCCATATCGCTGCTTAGGCTCAGGTAAAACCTCAGCGCAAGGATACAATGAGGGTATGGTGGATATTACGCTGAACACTCAGTTTATGTTTACAAGCCAATCTAAAGCCTATATTCCACTTGTAAAAACACGTGCAACAATTCCGCTTGAGTTTGCTATTGAGGATGCGGCGGGCAATAAGTATGACTTCAATTTCCCTCAACTTGAAGTTGCAGAAGCGAATCACCCTGATGGTGGTGGCGAAGATGACATCACGCTTGATGTGAACTTTGCTCACATTAAGGTATCACCAACTATCACACGTACACTTGTTTAAATCTAGCCGCCTTCGGGCGGTATTTATTTTGGAAGATCAAAACATGGCTTTAAAAGTAGCAATTCAACAAAGCAAAGAAGTTACGCTTTGGAAGGAATACAAGGATGGCGAAGGGAGTGTTTTAGCTGAATTTAAGATTCGCGGTTCTGATTACAAAGCATATCGTGTAGCGATTGAGCGTGCGCAAAACCAATTATCAGCAAAAGGCTTTGATGTGGCGACTGCGGGCAGTGAAGATAAGCTTTATCACGAGCTTTTACTTGAAGCTGCCGCATGTCATTTACTAGCAGATTGGAAAGGCGTTATCTTTGTTGAAAATGGCAAAGAGTTTGAACCGGAATGTTCACCTGAGAATGCAACCAAGCTTTTCAATATGGGTGATATTGGTGTGGCAATTTGGGCATTCGTAAAAGCACAAGCCGATCAAATCCAATCTGAAGCAAACAGCTATCGAGATGAAGCCTTGGGAAAGTCCGAGAACTCTACACCTACCTTAGCCGATACGCTGGACTCAGCACACACCAAAAAAAGCAAAGGCAGGCGCTCGGCTTAGAGGTACCACATCCACCAGAGTACTCATATACAGCCAATGCCTTAATTGAAGCCTACAACACTATTGCCCGGTCACGTCGATATGAGCAAGGCACACCATTAGCTTTAAGCATTGCTGATTTGAATGCCTATTGTGAGCAGTATGAGTTGCCAGTGGAGCGTTATATTTTTAATGCGGTCATCTTTGATCTGGATAACCAGTTTATTGATGAGGCTTATAGGAAGATGAAAAAGAAATCGACTTAGGTTGGTTTCTTGCTTCTGACCATATACCACAAATTTACAATACAAAAGAATATGTAATTGATATAATAAATTGAATAGCAAATTCTAATGATGAGTTGTCCAGAGTGATAAACGGTATCTAAATTATGAAAGCACAGCCTTTAACTACAGAATTACTTGATGAGCTTACCGGCTTTGATCAAAGTATTCTTTTATCGGAATTTAAACAGCGCAGATATCTGTTTGAATGCGATAAAGCAATTCGCGTAGATCCAGCGGAGGGTTATATGTGCAAAGCTGTCGTGTACGCCCTTTCGAATGATTTTGATAAAATGTATGAGAACTTCCAAATCGCTCTTCGACTAGCCCCGGGAGATGAGTTAATTCGAAACAACTTCATTGCTTCAATGGGTAATTTTGGGCGTTTTGAAGAAATGAAAAAGATGCTCAACAACAAGGTAGATGTTGCAAGCCCAATTCAAATACATGCTTTTCTTCGTGCCCTTCTTTCAACACTTGAGCTTGAGTTGCTAAAAGAAGTAGATATTAATTATGCTTCTAAGATTGAACAAATTATTCAAGATTTAAATTTAGAACTTGAAGACGTAAAGATTTATATATCTCTTTTCAATAACCTTATGTATCAAAAGAAAGTTAGATTTGGCATCGTTCCATCAATTAGCTGGATAATAGAAGATGGCGATTTATTCGTTTATTACGATTTTGTTGGAACGGCAGCTGAATCCATGGAAATTATGGATGAGTTTGACAAGCTCGCTAATGACCTGGGTTTAAGACATATAGCTCGTAAAGTTACCATTGTTTTAATGCCGCTTACTGTTTGTTAAGGGTATATGTAGTGAAGTTCAAACCATTTGACAGGCTGTTAAGCGCTAAAGATATTCTTGGTAAGTGCGAACAAAATGAAGCAACCTATAGAAGTGTAATGCATCAATCTTATTATGCATCTTTTAATCAACTAACCAATGAAGTTGAGAATAGATTATTTTATTCAGTTGATGCCCAAACCAAAAATGTAAGCGTACACAAGGCTTATCTGGATGCCTGTATAAATAAGCAAGATGCTCTAACATCAGACCATATTGATTTTGAGAACCTAGAGACCATAATTAATGATTTTAAGCGTTTAAGAGGCCTTAGAAGAGTATCAGATTACGAACTCAATAAAGCTGTTCGTAAAGGTGAAGCGGAATTATCTATTCAGCTTTCAAATAGAATATTTGATTCAATTGAAAAATTGACTTAGTAAACCAAACCACCTTCGGGATGGTTTTTTCATGCCAAAAGAAAAGCACCTTAGGGTGCTTTTTTTATATTCTTAGCTTCTTCAAGCATAAAGAGTGCGGTCTTCTGAATCTCAGGCCACTCTACGTTTTTTTTACTTAAAACTTTAGCAATAGCAAGTGCTGCGTGATTTAGAGCGGCTTCATATCCTTGGTCAAAACTATTTTGATCTTGCTCGAAGCTTTCTTCAAGCCGAGACACAAGTTCAGATGTAATTGAACGGTTATTGGCGAAAGCTGCCTTTTCTATATCTTCTTTTAGCTTCGAGGGTATTCTGAAGTTTACTTGTGAATATTCTTGAGCCATAGCAGTTCAGTGAGGTGTGAAAATTATTTTAATGATATATAGCAAAACGCTTTACTTCAATAAAGTGTTTTGCTATAAATTAAAACGCTATAAAGCAAAACACTTTAAAAGGAGTAATAATGACGAGACATGACAAGCAGCTAAATGTCCGAATGGCTCATGAAAATATAGATGGGCTGAAAAAGGCAGCAGCAGAAAACCGCCGTTCTTTGACAGCACAGTTGAATACTATTGTTGAAGAATGGCTTAAACAAAACCAAAAGAGTGCGAAAGCATGAAACTTATAGGCAATAAAAAACCCCTAGCAATCTTGGCGGACGAAGGGGCTTTGAATGTCGACAAACTACAGGAATATCAACAATGAATAGTTTAACTCAAATGACAGTACCTTTCCATAATACTGAATTGTATTTAGTGGAACACAATGGGCAACCTTATGTCCCTATGCGGCCAGTCGTTGAAGGTATGGGATTAACTTGGGCATCACAAACAGTTAAGTTCAATAGTAACAAAGCTCGTTGGGGTGTTTCGATTATCGAAACGCCTACTTTAAGTGGTATTCAAGAAATGCTCTGCATTCCACTTCGTAAGCTATTCGGCTGGTTTACATCAATCAGCCCCAACAAGGTAAAACCTGAACTTCGTGAAACGGTCATTACGTACCAAAATGAATGTGATGATGTTTTGTGGGACTACTGGACCAAAGGGCAGGCAATTAACCAACGCAAGGCTATCTCACCAGAACAGCAAGCATTACTTCATGAGATTGTGGCGCGTCGCTCTCAAGGTGAACGTAGAATCTTTGCTGAAATGTGGGCGCGTCATAACCGACACTTCAAAATACCGCGTTATGCAGAGTTACTGGCAATCCACTTTCCAGAGGCGGTGCATTATCTGGAAACAATGGATCTAAAAGCAAAAGTGGAAAAGCAGGAAGTTAAAGCTTTACCTTACCCTCAAGAAGTTATTCAGGTCGCCCAGCAGATCAGTAACGAGTTCAATAACTCTAAGTATGATTCTTGGCATGTGAGTGCCAGAGGTGGTGTATTAACTGCGAGGCCTTTACCACACGGCTTTTACCCAACAATGGATATTGCCGAGTTTACGAAACGCTTTGATAGTGTACTAGATCTTCTTTATGGTACTGATACGCTGCGAGTTGGGCGGCATTTTCTAAAAGAGAGAAATGCTTAATTAAATCAAAACCACCCTCGGGTGGTTTCTTTTTGCCTGATTAATTAGTATCTTGTTCCCATAACAAATATTGGGGTGGGGTGTGAAAAAATTACTTGTATTGGGTGTAATTGCAGCTTTAATTGGATGTGAGAGCAAAGAAGAAAAACTGCAAAGATTAAATGAGATTGGTTATAGCTATGCACAAGAGGTTGTTAAAAATGAACTAATTGACCCAGCCTCAGCTCAATTTAAAAATCAAAAAGGCTTTTGTGGAGAAGTTAATTCTAAAAACAAAATGGGCGGATATGTTGGTTTTAGTCGATTTATAGTGCTCAGCCCAAAAAGTGTGATATTTGAAAATGAGAGAAACTTTAGTACAAAACAGTTCCCAAAAGCGTGGGATAGCATTTGCAACCAACCATTTGATTTTAAGGACAACAAAGTCATTCCGCCAAAATTTGAGTTGCCAGAACCAAGTTACGACCAACCGAAATATCATTTTAAAAACGATGGGGCAACCGCAACGCCATCGAAATTAGTTATGAAAGATGGAATTTATATCTACCCAGTTCTTCAAGTTCACTGTAAACAAGGGGAAACAAGTTTTGCTCTTTACTCTATGCACAGGGTTTCTTACGAAATGAATGGGATGATTGGGCTTGATGTGGATGATGGGGAGATGAATCTAATCCCTTTTGATGGTCGTGAAGAGTACCAAGAATTTGGAGCTAATAAGCAGCTCACAAAAGCTATTAAAACCGCAAATAAGGTCTCTTTTGCATTCAAAACAATAGATGGCGGGTTTACTGCGCAAGAATTTAGTGTGAAAGACTTAAGGCACGGAATGAGAGAGCAGGTAAATTCTTGCAACTGGGCTGACTTATAAGCCACAAATAAACACACAGAACCTCGCTAAAAGCGGGGTTTTTTAATGCCTAAAGGAGAGTAAAAATGGCTCAAGAATCTGTATTGAGAATCGTAATTGACTCAAGAAATGCTGAGAGAAATGCGCGTGCCTTGGCGAATGAACTAGACAGCATCGAAAAGAAGGGTGATTTTGCTAGTAAGTCTATGGATTCGATGTCTGTGGCAACTCGTCAACTTGCGGGATACATGGCGGGTGTTGTGACTGTTGGTGCGGCTATATCCAAAATGGATGCCTATACAGGGATGCAAAACCGCTTAAAGCTTGTCACTGAGTCGCAAGAACAGTTAAACCTAGCAATGAGTGACACCTTTAGTATTGCGCAAAAATCTTATCAGTCTTGGGATTCTGTAATTCAGGTGTATCAGCGCTTTAGTGATAATGCGAAAACACTCAGAATTGATATGGCTAAGACAGCCGAGCTTACTGAAACAGTATCAAAAGCTGTGGCGATTAGTGGCGCATCAACTCAAGCAGCAGAGGCGGCATTAACACAATTTGGTCAAGCATTGGCGTCTGGTGTGCTACGTGGTGAAGAGCTTAACTCAGTCATGGAGCAAACGCCAGCACTCGCAAAAGCCATTGCACAAGGTATGGGTATTACGGTTGGTCAACTTCGCTCTGTGGCTGCGGAGGGTAAAATTACTGGTGAAGTCCTTGTTGATGCCTTAACAAAGTCAAAGCAATCAGTAGATGAGTTATTTTCTAAAACCGATATAACCATCGGGCAATCTATTCAGCTATTAAGCAACGAAGTCACCAAGTTTACAGGGGAAGCAGGCAAGGCTTCGGGTGCTGCAACCATGTTAGCTAGTAGTATTCAAGTATTGGCTAATAATCTTGATGCTATTGCAGGTGTTGCAATGATTGGTGGCGTTGCAATGCTAACCAAGACCATTCTTACTCAAACTGTGGCTATTCGTGGATCAATTACTGAATCGCTTAAAAAGAATGCAGCAAATTTAAGTGAAATTAGCACCAATGCCGCATTAACAGCTTCAGAAGCGCGGAAAACTGGTGCTATTGCTCAATACACCACAATGCAATTAGCGGATGCTAAAGCAACAGCTGCGCGTATGACGGGTATGCAACGACTCTCATACATTCAATCAACCGTTATCCCATTAGAAGCAAAGGCAACACAAGCAACTACAGCGCACGCAGCTGCTACAGCTGCGGATACTCTTGCCCAAGAGGCAAATAATAAAGCTCGCTCACGAGCAGCAGCTTTATACAGTTTAATTGGCGGCCCAATCGGCGCAATCACAATTGGTGTGGCGGCATTAACCGCTGGTTATATGTACCTGCAAAAACGCACAGCAGAGGCTAATGCAAAACTTGAAGAACAGGGGAAAGTTGCCAATAAGACAAAAGAGGAACTTCTAGCCCTGCGCGGGGTGCAACTGGATGTTGCAAAAGATGACTTAAAAGCTTCATTTGAAGCGCAAAACGAAGCATTGCACAAAGCTAATATTGCGTTTAATGGTTTTATTGCAACTATTGCTAAAAGCAAGCAATCAAGCATAGAAGCCAAAGAAATCTATGATCAAGTGCGTCAAGGGTTGATATCCCAAGAGGAGGCTATTGAAAGACTGAACAGGTTGAACTTACTAACACCCGAGCAGAAATCTCAAGGCTTAGACTTTCTTAATATTTACGACGATGCGCGACGTAAAGCACAGGAAAATGCAGACGCGCAAAGGGTTTTAGGTGTCGAAGTAACTCTAGCTGGTAATGCTTCAAGTAATGCAGCAGGTAAGCACAATGATAATGCCAACTCATTAAATAATGTTGAGTCTGCGGCTCGCGGCGCTGCAAACGCTATGTCTGAGTACACAGCGCAAGCATTACAGTCTGGGAAGCAAGCGCAGATCACAAATACGCTACTATCGAAAGGTTATAGCTTAGGTGTAGCACGTGATCTAGCTGATGTTGCCGCAAAGAATGGAAAGGTTACGCGAGAAGAGGCAGCTGCGATTATCTACAAGAATCAGCAGCAGGAAAAACTAAATAAAAGCACTCAAAAATACACCGCTTCCACAAAAGCATCACGGAAATCTAGTGGTAGCTCATCAAGTTCGAGATCGGCTGCAGCGGCTGAACGAAAACAAGCGCGTGATGCTGAGCGCTTGGCGGAAGAAATAGGACATATTCAAGAAGATGTCGCTTATCGCTATGCTGACCATGAAAAGCAGATTGAGCTTAATCTTCAAAAAGAATTAGCGGAGATGCGCAAAGGTGGTGTGGATAAAAACTACCAAGATAGAGCAATTCATCGTGCTGATATTGAGAAGCAAGTGTATAGAGCACAGCTTGAGTATGAACTCAACGAATTCAAGTGGACTGAAAGACAGAAGCTTGAGCAAAAACACAAAATAGACCAATTGAGCTTAAATCTTAATGAGCAATTTTCCGCAAAAGAGCTGACGGACAGGTCAAAAGCTCTGTACCAACAACATCAACACGAACTTGGTCTACTGGAGTTGGCTAAAGAGCAACGTATCTTTCAAGCACAACAAGCACTTTACTCCGAGATGGAGCTGATCAAAAGACGGTATGAGTTGGAGCGCCAAGAAATCGCAAGGACGGTCAATGACCCTAACGAGCGTGCGGAGCTGCTAAACGGGTCTTTTGCCAGCCAATCGAAAGATGAGTCAGGAGTGCGTGACCGAACAATCAGCGATTACCGTGGCGTGATGGGTTTTGAAGAAAGTCCACTGGTTAAGCAATTTGAAGTTTTGGACAAAATGCGTGAGCTTGATTTAATTAGCGAGGAAAAATATCAGCAAGATAAACTGATGCTGCAAACCAAATATTCAGCGTCCTATATGCAGTCTATGCTTGGTGGTTTTATGTCGCTTGTTGATGAGAACTCTAGTGCTTATGCCGCAATGTTTGCCGCTCAGAAAGCTTTTGCAGTGGCTCAGGCATTAATGAATATTCCTGCAACATACTCAAATACAGTCAATGCTGTTTCGGCTATTCCTTTAATTGGCCCATATATCGCACCTGCTATGGGTGCAGCAGCAGCGGCTTTACAGGTTGCCCAAGCAGCAAGCATTAAATCTACCAATATGACGGGATTCAAATCTGGTGGCTACACAGGCAACTATGGTACAAACCAAGTTGCAGGTGTGGTGCATGGTCAAGAATATGTATTAAACGCTGAAGCAACCAAACGTGTCGGTGTGAATACACTTAATGCCATTAATAATGGCAGCACTATTCAGGCAGAGAAACAAGCTCAGGCGAATGCAAAGGCGAGTAGTGGCAAGCCTCAGACTATCGATAATAACCTGCGCGTGATTATGGTTAAGGATGAGAATGAGGCGAAGGATTGGCTATATGGTCCTGAAGGTGAGAAAGCCTTTCTATACCATATGAAGCGCAATCGTAGTAAGTTTTAAATTTTGGAGAATGTTTTGGGTAATATAGTTAAATTTATTAAGGCTGAATCCGATATAGAAATCGATAGTGTTGGAATAAAAGCTTGGGAAGCCATGTGTAATGTCATTGATCAAGACTTTCGTGGCACTGGGTTTGAGTCTTACGCAAATCAATTCAAAGGCGAGTTTAAGCCAATTTTTGAAGCATTATTTATTGGGCCTTTAGAATTTCCTGTAATTAGTGATAGTGATGAAAACCCATTACATAAAGAGTGGAAAGATGTCTTAAGTAAGACACTTGAGCGAATCCATGTACATACAATGAACTTGGTGAAAAGTACCTATATTCGTGAATTAGAGCGATTCTGTGAGTTGAACTTCTCATAAGACAACATAGTTAGGAATTAGGATTTGCATAAGCCCACTTCGGTGGGTTTTATTTTATGAGGACAACATGAAAATACAAACCAAATATGGTGAGGTGCATGTATTAGCAAATTGCCCTCTGCTTGATTCGACTGAACGCCTTGAGTGGATGACAGAAGTGCATGAATCGTTTGATGGCACTGAATTGCGCTATCCACTTCGTGATGCACCTCGCCAAGTTTTAAGCTTTAATTATGTGCAGATGCGTAAAGCTATGGGCGATATGTTTCACATGCTCTATGCAAATTTGCGTAAGCAGTGGGGTATTCCGCTTCGACAAGTAAAACGAAGCATCCCTGATATGACCGATGATGACTACATCATTCTCGATGCAACAGACACCATAGCCGACCTTAGAGTCGGTTTTGCTTTTATTGAGAGCAACGAAGGTGGTCGAGCAGTCGAGATTACCGAACGTGGTCGCTACATCATTGTGCAAGAAGAGGTACGCGATCCTGAAACCGATGAAGTTATTCAAGAGTTAATTACCGAATACCAAGATGGCTTTAGGCTTGCTGAAAATATCACAGCAACCAATGCGGTCATTATGCCGATGCGTATCTGCATTATTGAAGGTGATGCTTCGATTAACACAGGCGGCTTTTGGTCTAACACATCAATGGTTTTCCGAGTGTTGGCTGAAGATTTACCCGAATTTGAAGCTGAAGCACCAGAGCAATATAAAAATCAGGACATCTACTGGAAGCCATTACTGCTAGATAGTGATTCATTGGAAATGATGCTAACCCAACATCAAAACATTATTGATGGTGATGTCGGTGGCTTTCAGTGGTATTCACATCATGCAAAGCCACGTTACACAAAACCTTTTCGATCATTGTTGCGTAGTTGGTCTGAATACCAAGCATATAAGCATTTTCTATATCGCAGAGCAGGGCGTTTCCGTGAATTTTGGATGCCGCTTTATGAGCAGCATTTGAATGTTTTGAATACTGCAAATATCACAACCTCACTCAGTACAAACACAAAGTATTTGCTTGAGGCGGATCGAAAACACATTGCTGTGAAACGTAAAAACGGCACATGGTCGGCACACGCAATTACCGCTAAGACCGCAAACAGCATAACAGTATCGCCTGCAATTAATGCCCAGCAAAAAGACATTGAATCTATCTATTATTTGGGCCTTTATCGCTTCGATGCTGACCATATTGAATTCCAATTTTTAGGCGGTGGCAAATCACAAGTCACCGTACCAATCGTGGAGATTGAGCACTAATGGCACGTGTAGAACTTTATCAATTTGCACATGGTGCGAAGCAATGGCGCTTCACTAGCGCACGTAAAGCAGTGACGCATAACAATGTGACTTATTACCCTGTGCGCGGCTTGAGTCGCGGCAACATTGAAGATGCAGACATTGATAAGTGCGAAGTCGAGCTAACCTTTCCACATCCTGACTTATTAAACAACGAGCAAGAACAGAGCTTTGCTCAAGTTTTTTTAAACAAGATTTATCTTGAATCGGTGTATTTCACATTGATTGAGCTAGATGCAGGTGAGTCGCTTGTGTTGTTCAAGGGGCGTGTAACGCAGCCTAAATTTAGCGATCGCGACAACACTATGACGCTAGTCTGCTCAACTGCTGAAAGCTTTATGCGTCGCAAGATTTTGACTCGAAAATATCAGCGCACGTGCATGAATAACATTTACGACAAGTTTTGTGGTTTGGATTTTAACGAGTGGTCGTTTGAAGTGACTGTAACTGCAATCGACGGCTTAAATGTTTCTTACACAGTAAATCCAACTCAAGTTGTGGATGAAAGCGGTGATCCTGTTTTTGAGCAAGTACCTGTGTTGGATGAATTTGGCGAGCCTGTTTTAGACGGGCAAGGTAATCCAACCTATACAGATGGCGATCCAGTAATGGAAGTTAAAACCTATCCTGCAGGATGGCTCAATCGCGGTGTGCTGCAAAAAGATGGTGTCTATACATTCATCATTAATAGTGGGAGCAACAGCTCTCGACTCTATCGTCAGCATATCGGATTGAAAGTCGGTGACGTGGTGCGAGTCGCACCTGGTTGTGATCAGTCACACAAAACTTGTCACGAGAAATTTAATAATCATTTGCGCTATGGCGGGCATCCAAATATGCCGACTGAGAATCCATTGGAAACGCAATTAATTAAATAGAGGTTTATATGGTTATTGCACCATGGCTTATTTATGCATTTCTAGCTATCACAGCAGCAATGGCTGTTTATACATTTCTGCAAATGCGCAAAATGCAGAAGAAAAACCGACCTAAGCCAAATCAGCTAGATGGCACGATTGCGGATGAAGGCACTTCTTTTTGCGACATTGCTGGCAGTCCACACATGCATGCCAACATCACGGATATTTGGGATAAGACCACATCAACAATCAAGCAGAAAGGCGGCAAGAAATGAGAATTTATATGTCGGACATTCGAAAAGCAAAAATGTGTTCGGGCGGAACACGGGCATTTTTTTTGCGTCAAGGTTGGGATTGGCAAGATTTTCTTAAAAATGGTCGTGATGCTCAGGATTTTATAAACACGAAAGATGCAATGGCCTTGCAAGTAGTTGAGGTGGCTAGAAATGGGCGGAAGTAGTTCTCAGGTAGTTGGGTATCGTTACTATGCGAAGTTTGCTGCGTTTATTGGAAACCGTATTGAGAAATTAATAGCTGTTAATTTCGATAACCGAAAGTGGGTTGTTCATGACCCATTAAAGCATCCGCCAAATTTACTACCTGTATTGGAGGGAAATCTTTTTGGTGAAAATGAGGGTGGTGTATCTGGGAATATTGACATTCACTTCGGCACACCAGATCAAGAACCAAACGAAGTCTACCAACAATATTTACCACTAGTCTCAGGCTATCCATATCAGTCTTATTTATTGTTTCGCGGCTATAGCTTTCAAGATCCATTTTTAGGCCGCACATTTACAACACCAGGTTTCTACCTCGGCAACTCAGGCTACATGAAAGAGATGCTGCTCTGGGTGAAGCGCATTCATGTGAAAAACAATGGGGATGTGCAGTGGTATGACGAAAAAGCAGAGATACCCACTTATAAGGTAGATGAAACTCTAGGTTTATCAACTGGAAAAATTGAAGCGAATGCCAACACATATACGTTTCCGTCAGTGGACAATACTAGCACAGCAATATTAGCGCCAAATTTCCCCTTTTTTGGTGGTATGAGCTGGGGTGGAGTTGGTGTTGCACCTGGACAATATAAGGCGAAGGTAGCTTTACCAGGAATGGTGCGCTATTTAATTAAAATCTCTGCTGATAATGAATGTTATTTCTCATTCGAAGCGGAAAACACAATTATTCACTCGATTAATAAATATGGTGCTGGTAGCAAAGAACACATTGATCTAGATGTATCAGTATTTGGGGGTGGAGATATTCTAACGATAATTGCAGAAAATACATATTGGAATGCTAATCCAGGGGGGTATTCACCTTGTAGTATTTCATTTCAAGCAGATGTCATTGCAACATACTCAGGAATACCAGGGGATGGGGGTGACATTAACCCGATACATAAAATACGAGAAATCCTGACTGACGACACAGCGATGGGCAAGCCTGAGTCTGATATTAATGATGCAAACTTTATTGAAGCTGCAAATAGAATTTACGATGAATGTTTAGGCATATCCTGGGCAATTGATGAAAAATCATGTATTGATGCTATCGAGGAGCTTTGCTATCACATTGAAGCTGGAATCCGTGTAAATCGCCAAACTGGCTTGTATGAAATGGTCTTATTTCGTGATGACTGGTTTGCTGAAGATGAAATTCATACTATTGCTGAAAACAAGATTAAGGATTTATCACTTGAAGTCATGAATAGTGATGACATTGTAAATCAACTCAATGTTACATATTACGATCGCAAGCGCATCAAGAACTCAACTTTCTCAGTTTATGAAAATGGCTCAATTTTAACGATGGGCAAGGCAAATGCCGAATCTATTGATTTTCCATATTTTATGAATATGCGAAATGCTGAAATTGTGGCGAACTGGAAATTAAAACAGTTCTCCACCCCAGCCTGGTCAGGAAGCCTTACGACTGGTTGGAAAGAAGCGCGTAAATGGAATCGGTACGATTTGATTCGTTTGCCATGGTCTAAAAAATGGAATGGCTCAATTTTAGTTCGAATTATGAAAATCAATTTAGGCAACGGTACTGACAACACTGTGACCATTGATTTTGAAGAAGTGATCCCGTATTCAGGCGAAATGAACACCAGTATTGTGGTTGATGCTCCGATCAATGCGGCACCGCAGCCGCCGCAGCCAAGCATGAACGCAGTATTTGAAGCTCCGTATTATTTAACTGTGCTCCGCGCAGGCCAAACAAATGCAGATTTGGAATTATCTAACAACCCTAATATTGGCTATGTCGCAGCAATTGCAGCAAAGCCGCAAAATAACTCACTTAATGCGCTGCTATCTACAGATGGTGGTATGGGTGAATTTGAACAGGTTTCTCGACTTGATTACTGCGATATTTTGCAGCTGGACCAGTCGATAAATGAAACTGCGTCTGCTTTTGTGGTCACAGGATCTCTAACCCAAACAGCAAATTCAAATAACTTTATTTTGTTGAATGATGAGTTAATGGGATTTGTGAGCTTTAATAGTGAAACAAAAGTTTTAACAGTGAAGCGCGGTGTTCTAGATACTATTCCGAAAAAACACAATTCTGGCAATTTATTTGTTTTCGATTTACCTGATGTGGCTTTTGATTCAACCCAATACACACAGAGCGAAATTGTTGAAGCGCAAGTTTTAACAACAACGCCGAGCGGGATTCAAGAGCTTTCAACAACAGGAACAGCGGTTGAAATTCAAGCGCGTGCAATTCGACCTTATCCACCAGCTAATGTAAAAATTAACGGTGAGTATTGGCCATCATTTATTGATGATCATTTAGCGTTGACGTGGGCACATCGTAATAGACTGCAACAAACAGGTGGTGAGGTTCTTAGTTGGTTTAATGAGGATGTGACTTCTGAAACGGGTGTTACATATAAGGTTAAAATCTTTGATGATGAGACAGATCTGACTATTCATGAAGTTTCTGAAATTACAGCAAATAATATGGTGATTGATGCGCAATTTTTAGCGCCAAGAACAAGGATCGAACTGTTTTCTGTTCGAGATGGCTATGAAAGCTTGCAGAAATTTGAGCACATTTTCAGCACAGCAGCGCTTGAAGCTCCGTACAACCTCAAACTTAAATACACGCCTGATGTGACAGCGCCATACGACTTAAAATTGGAGTATTTATAATGCCAAGTATACGAGCAACTGCATTGCATGATGGTGGTGCAGATAGTTTTAATCTATACCGTGACACTGTGGCTATCGACCCACAAAATCCACCTACACCAATCGCAACAGGACTTTTAGCGTGTGATTATACAGACACAACTGTAGTAGACGGCAATACTTACTACTATGCATTTGCTGCTGTTCGTGGCGCTGAATTAGCATTTTCACAGAGCCAGTCAATGTATGCAGATCCGTTGCTTGCACGTCGTGTGATTGCATTATCTTTTGATTCAGTGTTTGAGGATAATGGTATTACACAACCAGTCTGGACATGGAGTGCAACACTGCCAACATTCGAGAATGATTATGCGATATTCGATGGTTCTCAGTATGTTGATACACTTAGCGATGCGTTGAATTTCGGTAGCAAGGACTTTACGCTTGAAATGGAGATATATCCAACAAATTTAACATCTTATCGTATGCTGTTTGGCGCAAAGCAACATACACCATATGTACAGTACGGCTTTAATGGTAGTCAGTTATATTTCAACGATCAGTACAATGGTGTGTCGCTTAACTGCCCGCATGTTTTTGTAGTTAATACTCTGTATAACATCAAGTTATCAAGAAACGGTGATGTGCTTAGTTTTAGAGTGAACAATGTTGTTGCGGGCACAATTAACATTGCAGGTAAAAATGTCAACTTGAATGTCGGTGGCGGTCGCTTATTTGGCATCAACTGGTCAGGGACGGCTGGGTATAGGGGGCGTGTTCACAAAGTCAATGTGTACAAAGGAATTTATGTATAAGTACCTTCGGGTGCTTTTTATTACCAAAATTTAGGGGTTGGCGGTGATGTAGTACAGATTGAAGTGTAAAAATTTAAATTGAAGCAAGCGCCCAAAAGGGCGTTTTTTATTGCGAAAAAATAGGGGGCGCAAGTGAATGAACCAAGTGCATCACTTTGGAAAAAATTGAATGAAGTTACAGATAAGCTACAGCGAGTATCTGAACAACTGATTGAAGCAAACGCAATTAATAGAAGTTACCACCAAGCCTTGGAACAACAACGGATCAAAGTGGAAGCATTAGAAGTGCAAAATCACAGAGATCAGGGTGCTATTTCAATGCTTAAGTGGGGCTTAGGGATTGTTATCAGTATCGCCATTTCAGGCGGCAGCTGGACAATCAATTCAATTAATCAACTCAAACAAGATGTAGCTATTGTTAAAAGTCAGCGAGAGGATATGAAAAGTGGAACAAAATCGAATTAATCCCTGGAACTTTCTTCAGGTCAAGCTCCCAACATGGGGGCTTTTTTTATTAGGGGCATTGCCAATTTTGATTCAATTAGGATTGGATAAACAATGGATCCCAATCGAATATCATGCGCTGATCTTGTCTCTGGTTCTGCCAGTTTTGCGAGAGATCGGTAAACGCATTCCTCAGCCTGAATTACACGAGCCATTGCTTGATGAATTCTCCATTCAACCTTTGGCAAAAATACCAACAAATGATTTGGCGTGGATGGTGGAAGCCAAGAAGCATATTGGTTTGCGTGAAAACACCAGTAAAACAGCACATAACCCTGTTATTTTGAAATGGCTTAAATCATTGGGTGCATGGTGGGCAGAAGATGAAACACCATGGTGTGGTGTATTTGCGGCGCATTGCCTGCGGATTGCAGGTGTAAAGTATCCAAAACACTGGTATCGAGCATTGGACTATGTGAATTATGGTACTAAGCTAACAAAGCCCGCTTATGGTTGTGTAGCGATCAAAACACGCAAGGGCGGTGGTCATGTTTGTTTTGTGGTGGGTCGAGATAGCAAAACTGGTAAATTGGTGTGTTTAGGTGGAAACCAAGGTAATGCTGTGTCGTATGCACTGTATGCTGAATCTGAATTTCAGGAATTCCGCTGGTATGGAATGACTTCACAGCCAGCATCTCATCGCTATAACTTGCCAATTATGCAAGGTGTGACAGCAACACAGGTATCAGAAGCTTAAGCGTATAAAAAAGCCCGCTAAGTGAACTGCCCCCGAAAGTTGGACATTATTTAGACCAACTAAAGGGGCTTTTCTTTCTGAATTAAACCGCTTACTTTTTAATATTGTTTAAAATTTTTAAATCTAATTTGAAGTTTACTGCTTTACCTAAGCGTGCAGAATTTCTCATTTGATAAATTTGAATAGTATAAACACCAGTTTCAGGCAAAATAATTTCACCTGTAGAGTCTGGTGATGTTGAACCAATATAGATTGCTTCTGCTTTACCTGGTTTATCTCCGGGTGCATAGACATTAACGTAAGCCAAATCCCTTGTGCTCAAAATATTAAATTTTAAAATTTGTCCACGCTGGGCACGTACAGTGTATCGTGCATCATCATACCCTTTAAAATTTCCCTTAACTTCTGTGCCATAAGTGCCTTTTTTAAAGACCACAGGCGTTTCAACAGGTTTTGCAAATGCATGAATTGCACCAAAGGAACAGGCAACCAACACCAACACAGCAACTTTCAATATTTTTTTCATAACAATGTCCAGTATATTTAAAGATATCAACTTCTAGATCGGTTTAATGAGTAATTTATAAATACCGCTTACATAGAGTCAGAAACTCTTCCAACTTTTCAGGGTCAGATTCTTCCGTATTTGCGAATACACGCTCTTTCAGATAGCTCTCAATCAAATGGCGCATAAGCCCATTTACTGCGCCGTCAACCGCTGCAACCTGCTGTAGAATTTCAGTACAAGTAGCATCACTATCCGCTAGGCGACTTTGAATCGCATTAATTTGCCCCTCAATTCTTCTCACTCTGGTTAAAGTGCTTTTAGATTTCATCCTAATTTATAAACTTAAGTTTCAATAAACCAACCTTTAAGATATATAAAAATACCTAAAAGAAATATTGAAATTTGTTCAATTTGTGTTGAGTGATTTTAAATATATATAAATTACAATGTATATGACTTAAGGAGAATAGTGAGATAAATTCAGAACTAAGTGAAAAATTAATACTCTGGAGGCACTTCATTTTTAGGATCATTGATGATTCAATTGATATTGATTCTTACGCAATTCAATAATCTGCTCATCAAGTACTTTTAGATTTTTATGTATTTTTTCATTTAATGCGGTGTTTTCTTTCTTTAAATTATCATTTTCTTTTTGAATTTCTGCTAACTTATCGTTAATTTTTTTATAAGACTCCGAATCGGTGTGATTGAATAATAAAAACATCAGAATTACTGAGAGTAGAATACAACCTAAAGTTGTTCCAAACTCAATCGTTTTATGCATGGCTATATCTTTACTTTTATTTAAAAATAGAAAAAATAAAGATATAAAACCAATTATGCATAGCCAAAATGAGAGCATAAAAATAATAGACTGCATAACATTTTCAGCTTTGGTAAAAATATTAACATTCACTGAAACAAACGTAAAAAAAGCAGCAAACAACGCAATAGTGCCTAGAACTGAGTTCCGAGTTTCTTTTAATTCTTCTTTAGTTTCAATTTTATGCGCATCAATATCTTTTAAGGCTTTATTTAAAGATGTATTGAGTGACTTCAGAGCTGTATTTTGCTTTTCTAGCAGGGCTTTCTCTATCCCATCAGCCTTGCTTTCTAGAATTAATTCTAAATTTTTTAGTTTTTCAAACTCATTATTTTGAAAATCAAAATGTCTTATTGGTATTTCTGAGGCTTTTTGTGAGTTTACTGTAGACGATTTTGTATTATTTTTAATTGCTCCTGTAAATAAGGAGCCTTGTACTCTGGCAGTAGAAATAGTTTGAGGTATAGATTGTTGTTCGGTTGTTTTTGTGGAATTTTTTTCACTATTTAACTTTTCAATCGCCGTGCTTGAGAACGTGATTGTATTGTTAGAGCCTATTGAAGTAATTGAAGATTTAGGAGAAGGATATATAACCTCTCCATCTTCTAATTTTTTTGATTCTTTATCAGACATTATTATTCACTAAGTAATTTAATGTAATGTTGAATATTGCTATTAGGAATATTCTGCACAAAGCTCTTCAAATCACTAAGCGTTATAACATCAGTTTCTTCAGGTAAAGTATTGAAATCTTGAGTAATTAAAATAATATTATCTTCATTTCCTGTAACGAAATTTCTTTGTTTAGCAACTTCTATTTGGTAAACATCATTATATATACTTTGTCCAAGTTCAGTTTTAATAACAAAGCGAATTAGCGGTTCACATAAATTTGTTTCATCAAATTTTAAGAACTTCTCTCTAATTATCACATCAGGATTTGGGTGCTTAAGTATATGTCTAGTTACATAGCCAACACGAATTATTTCTATTCTTTCCTGCTGAAAAATCTCCATAGTTGCTTTTAATATATCATTGAATATCTGTACTGAATTTTGATGACCGTATTTGAAATTAACATCGCATCTAGCACCTGATATATTTAAGTTGAAGCTTTGGTCTGATGAAGAAATTTGGCATCGCGGAATTTCTGCTGGCACATCATTCGGAATTGGAAATATGAAAGTTTGTAAGTCTAAATTGTTAGTTGAGAAAACTGTATTTTTTCTTAAGGAAACTGAAAACTCATCAAATTTAAGGTTTACAGGTGGATTTGCAAAAAAAAAGGCAAATTGCAGATCTGAAATGGTCATTTTGTGTTCCATACTTTAAAGACTTTTACAAACTAGTAGTAAGAAAAGAGAGTGAGTTACTTTAACTAGATTTGGCATAGAATTTCAATCCTAATAAAGATCAAAATACTAAGATTTATAAACTTATTTGTCATTAGAGACAATGATCTTCTACAACCAACCAACCAAGACTTCTTTTACCGTTATCTACAACATCAATATGATTGTCGCCCTTAAAAACTAAAACATCTTTATTGAAAAACTTTAATGAATTCCAAAAAGAAGAGCCACTTAATACTTCAAGAGAAAGGTGAATGTCATTTTGTAGGTCAGAGAGTTCTTGTGTGTAGTCTAAATCAAGCGTATTGAGCAACTTTCCATAAACCACACGTTTTTTTCCATTTTTTAAATGAATGATTTTTACATCAGAACTGGCAGGAGCAGAACTCTCATTTCTCAAAAAGCTTTCTTCAAGTCGAGCCACAATATCCGCATTCATTGAGCGATTTAGTTCTTTAGCCGATTCGACAATTTTGTCTTTTAGCTCTTGCGTCATACGCATTTTGTATTCGACGTCTAAATTTCTAGCCATTTTTAGTTAGTTCTGTCCAAATTATTTTCATAATAATATCCCCAATGGGGATTGACAACATATATTTTGAAGAATACAGTTTAATGCATCCCCAATGGGGATAAAAAAACCCCTTGCGACTCTCACATCAAACAAGGGGCTCTATCTAATTCTCTACCAGGAGAAAAGACATGATTAGTCTAACATTTAATGAAGTTAAATTTAATCCCATGCAGCAAGATGGGCAAGTTTGGTTAACTGCGAGCGAATTGGCTGGGGCACTAGGTTATGTAAAATCTGATGCAGTTACTCAGGTGTATGAGCGTAATAAAGATGAGTTTACTGCATCAATGACAACGACCCTCAAAATGAGTGTCGTTAGAAAGACGGGTAAAGTGGAAATGGAAAACCGTATTTTCTCGCTTCGTGGTGCTCACCTAATTGCTATGTTTTCCAAAACAGTTATCGCTAAGCAATTCCGAAAATGGGTTTTAGATATTTTGGACAAAGAGGTAGATGCACCAGTAGCCAAAACCCACAAATCAGAGCGTGAACCACTAACCAATGCTGTGAATATGCTTGTGGCTAAAACCAAACACTTAAATTACTCAGAAGCCTATAAACTTGTGCATCAACGCTTCAATGTAGAGCACATAGAAGACATCCCATACGAAGCTATACCAGTGGCAGTAGAATACGTGCATCACTTAATAGCGTTATTTTCTCAAGCAGAGAAAAGCCATACTGCTGTTTCAGATTGCTCACGTTCAATGGCACTGCATGCGCTATGGCTCAGTCACTGGTGGACAGAGTTTGGAGACGTGATCCGTAAGATCAGCCCGACAATGGGACATGGCATCCATGACCATTTTAAATTTGCTGCAGAAGATGCACGGCAAATTGTAGGTAGGGAAATCTATATGCCGATTTATGAGTTGGCGCAAAGACATGATTGGCATAAGGGCGGGATAGGCTACAAAGCACTGTCAGAATGCCGCAGTTTAACCCCTGTCATTTAGTTACATTTATTAGCCACCTTTGGGTTAATGCCAGTCAGTTAAGAGATTGATTGGCATTAATCTTGTGGTGCCTTTTTCATTCCAGAGAACAGCGTATTAGACGATGTTTTTAAGTCAGTAGTGACTTACTTTTCGCTATTTTTTTATGAAAATTCACCCATTTTAGTACCAAATTTTTATAATTTTATTTTGTCATAATGGTCAATGCGTTCTATATTTTCCATAATGGTTTTGCAAAAGTTTTGCAGGAATTTTGCAGGCATTAATTAAAAAAGCATTTAATGGAATGGATTGTATCGTTGAAAAAACTGTAATTATGCTAAAATTTAAGAAACAGTCTTTTGATATTTAGTCAAAATTATTTTTTAAATCGCATTATAACTTATTGATTTTAAACAATGTCAGAAATAGAAACCCATCCACTCGAACCCTTTTTACCAGCCAATGCCAAGCTGTTAATTCTTGGGAGTTTTCCACCACCTAAAAGCCGTTGGAAAATGGATTTTTATTATCCGAATTATCAAAATGATATGTGGCGAATTTTGGGCTTATGCTTTTTTCAAGATAAAAACTACTTTTTAGATTTAGAAGCTAAAAATTATCATCTTCATAAAATTATTGATTTTTTAAACACCACTGGCATTGCTATTTCAGATACGGCGCAGCAGGTGATTCGCTTAAAAGGCAATGCATCAGACAAATTTTTACAGATTGAAAAACCAATGGATATTGCAGCACTTTTAAGCAAGATACCTTTATGTCAAAGCATTATGACCACAGGCGATAAAGCGACTGATACACTCATGTTATCTATGCCTGAATCTGCCGAAAAACCTCAAATTGGGCAGGCGACACATTGCTATTTTGCCAAGCGTGAGCTGCATTTATATCGGATGCCTTCATCTTCACGAGCCTATCCTTTAGCTTTAGAGAAAAAGGCAGAAGCGTATTTTAACTTATTTAAAGAAATAGGCTTACTATAAGTAACTTTAAATAATTGTAGACAGTGATGGCAGAGAAAGAAAAATACGCTTCCATAATTAATGTCTATCTATTGTCATTACATCATCCATTCAATAGGGAATAATGAAACTGTTTTCATCATAAAACGCTGAAACTGTGTGGTTTCAGGATCATGATGATACGTTTGAATACTGCCATCTGCCTGATGATCTAACTAAATAATTTGACCGTTTTCGTCTAATTGCAGTTCATACGCAATTTGTGGCAAATAGCGGTCTAAAGATTGAGAAACATCGTTTTGCAATTGTTCAGACTCTAACACCAAGCCAACTTCGGTATTTAATTTTGCAGAACGAGGATCAAGGTTAAAAGAACCTACAAAGACCATGCCATCTATATCAAAGAATTTGGCATGTAAACTCGAGGCGTTTTTGCCTTTGGCAGGAATTACGTTACCCGTTGCAACTTCATACCAAGTACGCTTTTTTCGTTCAATATAAGGCTTAAATTCATATAAACGAATACCTGATTTAAGTAAATCTACGCGATACTGCTGATAAAATGCATGTACCAAAGGCACATCATTGGCTAAAAATGAATTGGTCAATACACGTATCTGTATTCCTTTTTCAGCCAGTTGAGTGAGTGTTTTAAGACCATCTTCTGTTGGGACAAAATAGGCAGAAACCAGTTCTAAATGTTGTTTGGGCTCACCCATTAACTTTAACATTTGTTTGTAAATCAGTTGCTCGCCTTGAGCTGTACCCCGAATTTTATTCGGAGAATCTGCCACAAAATGCGCACATACCCACTGTACAGGATGTTGTTCTAATTTGATGCTGACTTCTTCTTGCGCGTTAGCCACACGTTCACGAATTTTATCTTTATATTTGGCATTTAATTCATAGCGATTACGCAATTCTCTCAATTGCAACGCGTTGCCTGTGCCTAATAATTGCTTTACTGAATAGCTTAGTTCGTCATTCCAAAACTCTAAAAACACGGCATTGGCTTGGGGGACAGCACTGCCATAGAATAGAATATCCATATCAGTAAATTGAAAATTTTCACTGGCATCAAAATATTCACGGCTAATATTACGCCCACCTGTCACGGCAATCGCCCCATCGGCAATAATTAGTTTATTGTGCATACGGCGATTGATTTGTTTAAAACGAAACAAATAATCCATCACACGAAAATGCCGATATTTGTACGGATTGAAAATTTTTATTTCAAAATTAGGATGCTGAGCAAGCCGTTTTAAGGTTGGAACAAGTTGCGTACCATTTTGATCATCAATTAATAAACGAACTTTTACACCACGATCTGCTGCTTTGAGCAGTTCAGCCAACATCAACTGACCAATTAAATCATCTTCCCAAATGTAATATTGTAAATCTAAATGGTGCTGTGCTTTTTGAATCAAATATAAACGCGAGGCGATGCTACTAAAGGCATCATTTAGAGAAAGATACGCTGTTAAATTTTGGGATAAATGTGCATCAATTTCCTGACCATTCAGCCAATGATCTACATAATGCTCAACAGGGCTATCTTTGCTCGCTTGATTCATCGGTAAACTGCATCCTGTCAGTAAAATAGCGAAAAAAGCCAACATTCCAAGCCAGTAACAAGGTCTTTGGATCTTCATGATTATTCTTAAGTCATTCTGTATTTATACATGGAGATTATCCTCATGTTAATGCTTGAAACTCTGAATAGAAAGAGGGTATTGTGAGAGTCTGTTGATATTTTATAAATAGCTTGCGAGATATCTCTCTCACATCGCAAACATAGACGAATTGTCAGCAGCCCCTTATCATCTGTTAATGTATTTTTTAGGGATAATTTGCTCATGAAATCACGTGCAGCCGTCGCATTCGGCCCAGGTCAGCCGCTTGAAATTGTTGAAATTGATGTTGCACCGCCGCAGGCTGGAGAAGTCTTGGTCAAAATTACCCACACAGGGGTATGCCATACCGATGCATTTACCTTATCGGGTGAAGATCCTGAAGGTGTTTTCCCTGCAGTTCTTGGCCATGAAGGTGCAGGTATTGTGGTTGAAGTTGGTGAGGGTGTGACCAGTGTTCAACCAGGCGATCATGTGATTCCGCTTTACACAGCAGAATGTGGCGAATGTTTATTCTGTAAATCTGGTAAAACCAACCTATGCGTTTCCGTACGTGCGACACAAGGTAAAGGTTTAATGCCTGATGGCACGACACGTTTTTCTTATAATGGACAACCGATTTATCACTACATGGGCTGTTCAACCTTTAGTGAATATACGGTAGTTGCTGAAGTATCTTTAGCAAAAATTAATCCTGAAGCCAATCATGAGCAAGTTTGCTTATTAGGTTGCGGTGTTACAACTGGTTTAGGTGCAGTTAAAAATACTGCAAAAGTCCAAGAAGGCGATACCGTTGCGGTATTTGGCTTAGGTGGTATTGGTTTAGCAGTTGTGCAAGGTGCGCATAAAGCCAAAGCCAGCCGTATTATCGCCATTGATACCAACCCAGAGAAATTCAAATTGGCAGAACAATTTGGTGCAACCGAATTCTTAAATCCAAAAGATTATGACCGCCCAATTCAGGAAGTCATTGTGGAAAAAACAGGTTGGGGCGTAGATCATTCTTTTGAATGTATTGGAAATACCAATGTGATGCGTTCCGCTTTGGAATGTGCGCATCGTGGTTGGGGACAATCCATTATTATTGGTGTTGCAGGTGCAGGTCAGGAAATTTCAACTCGTCCATTCCAATTGGTGACAGGTCGTACTTGGAAAGGAACTGCGTTTGGTGGTGTAAAAGGTCGTTCGCAATTGCCAGGCATGGTTGAAGAAGCCATGAAGGGTGATATTCAACTCGAACCATTTGTAACGCACACCATGGGGCTAGACCAAATTAATGAAGCCTTTGATTTAATGCATGAGGGTAAATCTATTCGTAGTGTGATTCATTTTGATCAATGATGAGTAACGCGCTTAAATAAAGACCCAACAAAAACCAAGCTTCGGCTTGGTTTTTTTAACCCCTGGATTCGCTAAAACAGCAGCTTAATTTTAATAAATACATCCAATAAAAATTATTTTACAAAAAGGATTGCCAAACGGAACAATACAGCGTATTTTAATTTTAACAGCTCATTTTTTGATGAAAACAAGATGTTAAAGCAACCTTTAATCGCAAACGCTTACTATTACTTTTGGCAGTTTCAATGATTGCCTGAGTCGCGTTCGGGCAAAAGGTTGCCCACCAGTTGATACCTGATCGGCAACCCTGATCAGGTTTTTTTATGTCTGGTGTTTTGAATTTTATAGGTTTTTCGGAGATTTAATCATGTACAACGTTAATTATTCATACTTTAGCAACTTTTATTGGTTTTACTTTAGTCAATCTATGACTCAAACCTTGCAATCCATTAGACCCATAACGCTGAAATAAATGATCGGACTGTAAAAAAGAGAAACAGTCCAAAGGAACAGACCAATGAATGCTTTAAATACTGCTTTACAACAACAGACCAACAATACTGAAATTAGTTTAAGTTTACCGCATCAACTCAAAGCGCAACTCCCACTTTCATCTGCGCTAAAACAACAAATCGCACAACATCGACAGATTATTCAGAACATTTTAGCGGGCACAGACCCTCGCTTATTGGTCATTACAGGACCTTGTTCAATTCATGATCCGCAAGCAGCACTCGAATACGCAGAAAAATTAAAACAATTACAAAGCCAAGTTTCAGATCAAATTTTCTTGGTGATGCGCGCCTATATCGAAAAGCCACGTACTACGGTAGGCTGGAAAGGCTTTTTGTATGACCCAGACTTAGATGGCTCTGCAAACATGCAATTAGGCTTAGAAAAATCACGTGAACTGTATCTACAAATTATAGAAATGGGTTTACCAATTGCTTCTGAAATTTTAAGCCCAATGGCAACGGGATATTTTGATGATGTACTGGCTTGGGGTGCAATTGGCGCACGTACCAGTGAATCACAAATTCACCGTGAAATTTCTAGCGCCATGCCGTATAGCATTGGTTTCAAAAACGGAACTGATGGCTCAATTCAAATTGCATTAGATGCAATTCAATCGGCAAGTCATCCACATCAATTCATGGGAATGAGCCAGTCGGGTTTACCTGCTATTTTGTCATCACAAGGTAATCCACACGCGCATTTAATTTTACGTGGCGCAAATTCAGGGCCAAATTATCAATTGGCAGAAATTGAGAAAATTCAGCACAAAGCCAAAGGGCAGTTGCCTGCATTGATTATTGACTGTAGTCACGGTAACAGCCATAAAGACCCACAACAACAACCGCAAGTCTTGCGTACCATTGTGGCAGAACGTGAACAGACGCAAGTCCGTGGCATTATGTTAGAAAGTCATTTAGTGGATGGGAATCAAAAGATTTCTTGCGAGATGACCTATGGTCAATCTGTTACCGATGGCTGCTTAGGTTGGGATAAGACTGAGCAACTGCTCATTGAGGTCGCTGAAAGCTTAAATCGTCAGGTTTTGGCTAAAACTGCATAAAAATAAAACTCCATAAACCAAAAAACCTGAAATTTCAGGTTTTTTGGGTGGGAGAGTATTTAAAAATCTAATCTTCTTAGATTAGTTTTTAAAATAACAATTCTTTTGCTGCTATTAAAAACTAAGCCTGAATATCTGCATTAGGTTGTTTAGCCACAACAAATTTATAGAAAATTAAACTGATTAAGGTCACAACAGCACAGAGCAAATACGCTGCGGTATAGTCATAACCCGCAATAATCCAACCTAGAATTAACGCGCCTAAGGCGATACCAATATCGTAACAACAAAAATACGTAGATGTGGCATGACCAATACGATCTTTAGGGGAGCGTTGAATTGAAATGGTTTGCAGGCAAGGTTGGGCAGACCCGAACCCTACACCAATTAATGCAGCAGCCAACATAAAACCGAATACACTGTGTACCTGACTCAAGACAATTAATCCTAAAGCAAATAATATAATTGCAGGATAAATCACATAACTCGCCCCTTTACGATCATAAATTTTGCCTGTAATTGGGCGCAAAATCATCATCGAAACTGCAAATATCACGAAGAATAAACTCGCATAAGACAGCATATTGCGTGATTCTGCAAAGGTGGAAATAAATGACATAATACTGGCATACGCGAAAGAAACCATCATCGCCATGAGTGATACAGGAATTGCTTTTTTCTCTACAAAATCTTGAAGCCCTAATTTACGTTTAGGTGTTGTTTCAGTTTTTACTTTTTGGGTCGCAATTGGAATCATTAAACAGAAGGCGAAACCTACCCAAACACTGACGGATAGTAAGGTAGAAATACTGGCATAAGAAACACTTTGAATCAGACTTAAACCAATTAAAGGTCCCAATACAATCCCTAAATTTACTGACACCAAAAAATAGCCCATACCTTCACCTTTGCGACTGTCTGGAATAAAGTTATTGGCAATAGGGACGGTAACTGTGGTGACAATGCTGAACCAAATCCCATGTAAAAAACGCAGTACGAGTAGAAACAGTAAACTATCTACAAAAATGTATGCCACGCTACACAGACAAAACATGATTTCAGAAACATATAAGGTTTTCCTCTGTACACGACAAAAATAGATAACTCATTGAAATAATGTCACAATAATTGTTTTCTAACGACGAATACTATGACACATCTCAATGAGTTATATCTTATCTTAAACAAATCTCTAAAATGGAACAA
>NZ_VOYG01000004.1:0-39105 GCF_013420785.1 Acinetobacter sp. YH01011 | reverse complement strand
ACTGCAATCAGGTTTAAAAATCTTCGATCAACGTTGATGATGTATTTAAATACAAATGAACATATCCGTCCCAAAACCGTGATGGGATTTACTACAGTATTAAAAAAATGGTTAGCGCAAGAAGATGTCACAGAAGAAATTGAGTTGTTGAAAAAATATGAGTTGATAACTGTGAATAGTAAACGTCAAATTAGTTATAGCTCGAAACTATTTATGATGAGCTAAAACTGAAAATAAATAGAACAATGATTAGGCATAAAATGTAAGTAATACTCGACAAATCTTAATTTTGACTGAGATACTTGCGTTTTATATTGTGCTTATGCAACTCTAATATAAGAATAGAAAGGTTGTACTATGGAAAATACTGGAATTTGGGTTGCCGTTGCCGTCATTGTATTTGTGATGGGCTCTATTTTTGGTCTGCGTGTAAGCCCAAGAGAAAAAGCTTTGGGACTAATGCGCGAGAAAGCCCGAAAAATGGGACTACACCCACGTTTGGTGGTTGCACCCGACTGGACCAAAATCCCGAAAGCAACGGAATCACGTGCCAGTATGGTGGCGTATTATAGCGTCTTAATCGCCGATGCTCGTTTACCATTGATGCGTGCTTTAGTGACAGATCAAAAGCTTAATGTGCTGCATGGTGGTGAGAAATTTCAGGGCTTACCCATTGCATTAAAGGGCATTTATGCTATTGATATGCAGGCAAACTGTGTAGGAATCTATTGGGATGAAGAAGCCGACCTTCGTGCTACTCAGTTAGATGAAATGAAAGCCTTTTTACATGGCTTGGCTGAACATTAATTTTTAAACCATTAAATAGGAAATACGGTTACTTATGGCGAACGCTCCTCGGTCCACATCCAAAAGCACAGCAGCCAAATCTGAAGCTGGTCACAAACGTGCCTTAGTGATTGTGGAGTCGCCTGCAAAAGCGAAAACAATCAATAAATATCTTGGTTCGGACTACATTGTGAAGTCTTCGGTCGGTCACGTGCGTGATTTGCCAACCAGTGGTGGCGCAAAAACCACAGAAAAGAAAACCACCACCCGAACCAAACTGACCGAGGCTCAGAAAGCTGAAAAAGCTCAACAAGCATTAGTCAACCGTATGGGGGTTGATCCTGAACATGACTGGAAAGCACACTATGAAGTGCTGCCAGGCAAAGAAAATGTAGTCGCTGAATTAAAAAAACTGGCATCGCAGGTCGATGAAGTCTATCTCGCAACGGACTTGGACCGTGAAGGGGAAGCGATTGCGTGGCACTTAAAAGAAGTCATTGGTGGAGATGACTCACGTTATCAACGTGTCGTGTTTAACGAAATTACCAAAAATGCGATTCAAGAAGCCTTTAAGCATCCTGCGCGTTTAGATACCAACAAAGTCAATGCCCAACAGGCACGTCGTTTCTTAGATCGCGTGGTGGGTTTTATGATTTCGCCACTGCTCTGGGAAAAAATTGCCCGTGGTTTATCGGCAGGACGAGTGCAGTCAGTTGCGGTGAAGCTGGTTGTGGAGCGCGAGCGTGAAATTCGCGCCTTTGTACCCGAAGAATATTGGCAAGTCTTTGCAGATACTAAATCTGAAAAAGATGACATTCGTCTAGAAGCGGTTAAGCAAGCGGGTAAAACCCTCAAGTTACGCAACAAAGCTGAAACCGATGCTTTACTGAACTTGATTAAAGATGCGCAATACACCGTATCTGCACGTGAAGATAAGCCGACCAAAGTCAACCCAAGTGCGCCGTATATCACGTCAACGCTGCAACAGGCTGCGAGTACCCGTCTTGGTTTTTCAGTCAAGAAAACCATGATGCTGGCACAGCGTTTGTATGAGGCAGGTTTTATCACCTATATGCGTACAGACTCGACCTTCCTGAGTGATGACGCGGTCAATATGGTGCGTACGCATATTGAAGCGGAGTTTGGTCAAAAATATCTGCCTGCTAAACCAAATCGTTATGGCAATAAAGCAGGCGCACAAGAAGCGCACGAAGCGATTCGTCCATCTAATGTTGCGCTTAAAGGCGACAGTTTGGTGGGTGTAGAGCGCGATGCACAGCGTTTATATGATCTGATTTGGCGTCAGTTCGTCGCTTGCCAAATGACACCAGCCGAATATTTATCATCGACCATTTTGGTTGATGCCAATGGTGTCGAGTTAAAAGCCAAAGGTCGTACGCTAGTTTTTGATGGCTTTACCAAAGTGCGTGGGCAAAACAAATCGGATGATGATGTGTTACTGCCTGCAGTTAAAGTCGGTGAAATTCTTAAATTAGAGAAGCTTGATCCATCACAACACTTTACCAAACCGCCTGCGCGTTTTACCGAAGCCTCTTTGGTGAAAGAGCTTGAGAAAAAAGGTATTGGACGTCCATCGACCTATGCTGCGATTATTTCAACTATTCAAGACCGTGGTTATGTCAAACTGGAAAACCGTCGTCTGTTTGCCGAAAAAATGGGTGAGATTGTTACAGATCGTCTGGATGAAAGTTTTAATAACCTGATGAACTACGATTTTACAGCAGACTTGGAAGGTCAGCTGGATAAAGTTGCAGATGGAGAACGTAACTGGAAAGACTTACTCAACAGTTTTTATGGTGACTTCAAGCAGCGTTTGACCAATGCACAGGGCGAACAAGGCATGCGCCGTAATCTACCTGTAGAGGTCGATGCAGTACATTGTAAAGAATGCTCACGACCAATGCAGATTCGTACAGGTACGACAGGCGTATTCTTAGGCTGCTCAGGCTATAACTTGCCGCCAAAAGAGCGTTGTAAGGGAACGCTGAACCTGACACCTGTAGAATCACTTGCCGCCTTATCCGATGATGATGCCGCTGAAACCGCAGATTTGATGTCTAAAAAGCGCTGTCCAATTTGTGAAACAGCCATGGACAGTTATGTAATTGATGGCGGTCGTAAACTGCACATTTGTGGGAATAACCCAGACTGTTCAGGTTTTGAGCTAGAAGAAGGTGAGTTCAAAATTAAAGGCTATGATGGTCCAACCATTCCGTGCGACAAGTGTGATGGCGAAATGCAGTTGAAAACAGGTCGCTTTGGCCCTTATTTTGCCTGCACCAGTTGTGAAAACACACGTAAAGTACTCAAGAATGGTCAGCCTGCGCCACCGCGTGTTGATCCAATTAAAATGGAACATTTACGCTCAACCAAACACGATGATTTCTTTGTGTTGCGTGATGGTGCAGCAGGCTTGTTTTTGGCAGCCAGTAAGTTCCCGAAAGTACGTGAAACCCGTGCGCCGAAAGTCGCGGAATTGCGTACTGTTGCAGAACAGCTTGATCCAAAATATCAATTTATTTTGCAAGCACCTGATGCAGACCCAGAGGGTAATCCAACATTGGTGAAATTTAGCCGTAAGAATCAAGCGCAATATATTGGTTCGGAAACGCCTGAAGGCAAACAAACCAAATGGTCATTGGTTTACCAAGATGGTAAATGGGTTGAGGCTTAATTATCCAAATTACAAAATGCTGGCTTCGGTCAGCATTTTTTTAAATCATATAATTTGAAATGTAAAAAATAAAAAACAGAGAGGTTTTGTGAATCTTAATCCGATGTGGGGGTCGAGTTTAAAGATAATAAGATTAAACTCGGTAAAGTGATTGCCTAAAGATATTTAAAGTATGTGGAAAAAAATCCGAATTTTATGCTTATTGCTGGTTTTGCTGGTCGTCGCAGTCAATGCTTGGCGTGATCAGAACCAAGACTGGAATAAGCCCATCATCGTATTGTTACATCCAATCAATGCCGATGGACGATCAAATACCCAAAACCATATCAATACGTTAAATATCAATAATTTAAATTCTGCTCAAGACTATCTAAAACAAGCTTCTTTGCAGTATCGTGGGCAACCCATTGCGCTTTATTTCAAACAGGGGCGAGAATTAAAGGAGTTGCCACCAAAAGTGCCTGAGCAGGCATCACTACTTAATACTGTACTTTGGAGTTTAAAGTTCCGTTTTTACGCTTGGCAGCAACGACAAAGCAGTGATGGTACGGCAACCGTGACGCTGTACCTGAATTATTATGATCCGAGTCAAACTCAAATTTTGAAACATTCCACCGCTTTACAAAAAGGTAAAATTGGCTCGGTGAATTTATTTGCTTCTGCTGCACACAGTCAGCGCAATACCATGGTGATGGTGCATGAATTACTGCATACCTTTGGTGCCACAGATAAATATGATTTGAGCACAGGTCAACCGATTTATCCGATTGGTTATGCAGACCCAAATCAGCAACCATTGTACCCACAACGACAGGCTGAACTGATGGCGGGTTATGTGCCACTTTCGCAAAGCAAAAGTAAGATGCCTGAATCGTTACAGCAGACGCGTATTAACGAAATTACTGCCATAGAATTGGGTTGGAAATAATGTGGATAAGCATGCACTTATCCACATCTCCACAATATAACCTGTGTAAAAGTATGTGCTTGAGCATGACTTGAGTATGAATTGAGCCATTTATATTCATGGGTTTATTCCTAAACCGATCTGTTAAACTATTCATCCACCCACTACGATGAGTCACTATGAGTTTAGCCAGCCTAATTGATGAATTGAATCCCCAGCAAAAACAAGCAGCGACGACAGCACATCAACATAGTCTGGTCTTGGCTGGCGCAGGCTGTGGCAAAACCAAAACCATTGTGGCACGTGCAGCGTACTTGATTGATCAGGGTATTCCAGCCAATCAAATTCAAATTTTGACCTTTACCCGTCGTGCGGCGAGTGAAATTGTCGCACGGGTGGAGCTAGCGCTGGGCGAGCAAGCCAAAGGCTTACGTGCTTCGACCTTTCATACTTTTTGTATGTATCTGTTACGCCGTACTCCTAAAGCCTTTGGCTTAGAGCAGTTTTCAATTATTGATCGTGATGATCAGTTGATGATGTTTCGCCTCATTCGTGGAAAAGATGATAAGAAAAATCCAAGTCAGTTACCCAAGCCTCAAGAATTATGTGATTTGTATTCTTTTGCGCGGAATACCCGTCAAAAACTGAGTGTGGCTTTAGAAAAGCAACAGCCTGAATATTTGGCATTAAAAGATCAAATTGCTGAAATTATGCAGGAATACGAAAGCCGTAAACGTGCACGTGGCTTTCTCGATTATGACGATATTTTGGCTGTGGTGGCATCGGCATTGGCGCAGTCGGAAGGTCTGGTCGATTATGTCGCGTCAATTTGTCAGCATCTTCTGGTTGATGAAATGCAGGACACCAATCCTTTGCAATGGGCTTTGCTTGAGCCTTTAAAAGATCGGGTCAGTTTGTTTTGTGTGGGCGATGATGCACAATCGATTTATGGTTTCCGTGGTGCAGATTTTGAAAATATTCATCATTTCACAGAGCGCGTACCCAATGCTCAAATTTTCAAATTAGAGCAAAATTACCGTTCTACGCAGGAAATTTTAGACCTGTCCAATTGGTTGTTAGATCAAAGTGAGATTCGCTATAACAAACGGTTGCAGGCGCATCGTGGTGATGGCATCAAACCCAAAATGCATATTTTCCCGAATGAATTTGATGAAGCCAAATGGATTGCGATTGATATTAAAGAGCGACATTTCTTGCAAGGCGCGCCGTGGTCAGATCACATGGTCTTGGTGCGTTCGAGTTTTGCAGCGCGACATATTGAAGCCGCCTGTATTGCGGCAAGTGTGCCGTATCGTTTTATTGGCGGCATGAAGCTCTTGGAAACTGCGCATGTGAAAGACTTACTTAGTTTATTGCGCGTTATTGCCAATCCTTTAGATGATATTGCATGGATGCGTTTTCTCACTTTATGGAATGGCGTGGGTGATGTCGGTGCGAGTAAGTTGGCGCAGCAATTGTTACTTGAACCCACAATGGATAAGGTGATTGAAAAGCTGGAAAAATTTGGACGCTTGCCAGAAAAAACTTTATTGATCATGAAGCAAATGGATGTCTTACGCCATGAAGTTGCAGCTTGCGTCGGTTTAGGCATTGAAGCGATTCAGGAACAATTGGCTGATAACTATAAAAAAGACTGGAATCGTCGTCAGGGTGATTTTCAGTTGGTGCAACAACTGGCGGGTAAGCATGCGCAGTTAAGTGAGTTTTTAGAAGAATATGTGCTCGATCCTGTGTCTATTTCTGAAATTGAACGCCAGTCCGATACCGATGTGGTCACTTTAATCACCATCCATTCTGCCAAAGGTACGGAGCAAAAAGTCTGTTATGTGGCGAATGTGACTGCAGGGCAGTACCCGCATGCACGGGCGCAGGGCAGTTTTGATGATATTGAAGAAGAACGTCGAGTGCTGTACGTGGCTTTGACCCGTGCCCAAAATGAACTGATTTTAACCAAGCAAAATTTTAATTTATGGGCGCGTGATACGGTAGATGAACAAGGGCGCAAACTGGACAGTTATTTTTTGAATGATCTGACACGGCAGTTGTGTACGATGGAAACTCATCACCGTACCCGTCAGCAAACTGTGAAAAGTGCCTTGGTGGAACGCCAAGCGATTAATTTAGATTTTGGCATTGATCTCGATTAAACTATGCCACAAGGTTTCCTGCAAAAAGTAGAGTAGGCGAGTGCTTTTTGATGTTTTTTGCCTATTTTAAGGTTGTAAGATGAAAATTTTAGTTCGTAGTTTAGAGCGTACAGTGACTGAAGAAGAATTGTTAAAGCTTTTTCAGGAATATGGCACTGTAGAATCTTGTAATTTGGTGTTGGATGCTGCAACAGGAAAATCTAAAGGTTTTGCATTTGTAGAAATGCCACATGCACGTGAGGCAGTAAAAGCCATTAAAGCGCTGAATACTTTGCGTCTGCATGGTCATGGAATACGTGTCAAAGCAGCAGAAGATAAGCCTGCATCAAAATAGTTCAAAGGGAGCAAAAAATGCTCCTTTTTTATGCGTGATTTTTAGTAAAAATACGAGATTGGCACTGCATTGGTGCGCGATTTTATCGCAGTAAAAATAGTGTATTTTTTATTGGGTGTTGCAGGAAAATCGGTTTAATCTAAGCTTCTTAGAACGCTAAATTGAGGAAATGCTCATGTCCCGTGTTGCTCGTTTTCATGCAGATCGTACCAATCAGAAATTATATTTCGCCCGTCTTTCATGTCAGCAGGCCGAGCAAACCGAGCATGTTCAGCAAGCGCAGGCACATCGTGAAGCTGCGGTGTTTCATTTAAATGGCGCGGTGCTGGCTTTTTTGCAGGAATTGGTGCGGTATTATCGTTTAAATGACAGTAATCCAACCCTTAAATCAATTGAAGAATTGATGGCAGCCAAAGGGCAGATTTCCCCTGAAGTGGCAATTTTGCAGCAACTGAGCAAATCGGGTTTTATTGCAGAGTTAAAGCGCGCTTATCGTTTATGTCAGTACACGCCCGAGCCAAGTGCACCAGAACCTGAACAGGAAACGTCATCCAATTTGATTATTAAAGTCACGCAATCTCCGCAAGCATGGCTACCAGATACGAAAATTTTGCGCGAATGGCATCGTGACTTAACCCAGTTGATTGATGGTTTTCGTAATGAAATGGTGGAATTTTAAGCCGACCAAACGCCCTTGAAAAAAATCTGATCAGCCCGATATAAATATTCTGAACGATGCAAAGTGCAAGCGCCTTTGCCGCCATGTCGAGCATGGAGGATATATGTCTATAGAGCAATTGAAAGAATTATTTGGTAATCAGGAAGCAATTTTAGAGCTGGTTCAGCTTGAAGGTGGCGAGTTGGCATTGCGTAATGCAGGCTCAGAGAAAGAGCCATTGGTCAAAATCCAGTTCAATGACGAAGTCAAAGCCATATTGGGCGATCAGACGGCTGTTGTGGCACAGCACATGATTCAGGCGGCATTATTTGGCTTGTTGGAAAAGCAGGTCAATGAATGGCATGCCGAAATTGTGGATGAACAGCCGCAATTTATGAGTTAATCCCAAAAGGTCTTTCGGTGATGAGCTATCTTTAATGAATAGATTGTCTATCTGCTTTGGTTAAAATCATGGACATTATTAGATAGTTTTTCATCAACACAATGAAAGCCAATCTATACGTCAACAAAAAAAGCGCAGCTTAAACGGTGCGCTTTTTGTGATTTTGGCTATGGGTTTTAGATGAATGATGCTCAATGCGTTGGTGGCTGATGATGGGCAATTTCAATTTGATTTAAAATATAATTGCTCATATTTTTCGCCATTTCTTCTTTGGCAAAATACACTTCACCAATGTTGTCTTTACGAATTACTTCCGCTTCGGCTTTGCTTTCTGCACACACCAAAACCTGAATTTCAGGGTTTAGGGTTTTGGCAATATCCACAATTTTATGAATATCCAAAATGTCCATAGGCGAGAGAACGAGTAGTCGTGCATGTTGAATATGTGCCTGAATCAGTACACCCGCTTCTGTGGCAATGCCGCTGACTGCAGCAATGCCTTTTTCGCGTAAGTCTTCGACAATTTCACGGTTTTCTTCCGCAATCACGACCTTAATATTTTCAGCCATTAAATTTTGAGTAATGCGGCGTCCGACTTCACCATGTCCAACAATCACCACCTGATCACGTAAATAATCTTGAGAAACTTCATCGGGCAGCATGGCTAAAGGGTCATTGCTGCGTTCAAGCAAACGCGCCAAATAAGAGCGTTCCCGAATCCAGTTTTGCACAGGCTCAATCGCAGAAAAAACAAAGGAATTGAGGGTAATTGAAATGAGTGCGCCTGCTAAAATCAGGTTTTGTCCTTCTAGTGACAGCAGTTGTAAAGATACACCTAGCGTTGCCAAAATAAAGGAAAACTCACCAATTTGTGCCAAGCTCGCGCCTACGGTCAAGGCTGTATTGAGTGGATAGCGGAAGAACAAGACCAATGCCATGGCTGCAATGGTTTTACCCACCATGATAATGCCGACGACCGCTAAAACGTGCAGTGGTTCTTTTATCAGAATACGCGGGTCAAACAGCATGCCCACAGCAACGAAAAATAGAATGGAGAAAACTTCACGTAAGGGTAAAGTTTCTTCTTCGGCGCGATGACTGAAATCAGATTCTTTGACCACCATCCCCGCAAAGAACGCCCCAAGTGCCATCGACACGCCAAAGATTTTATAAGCACCAAAGGCAATTGATACCGCAGCAGCGACCACAGTCAGGGTAAACAGTTCCCGCGAGCCTAAGCGAGCCACAATTTGCATAATGAAGGGCACAAGGCGTTTGCCAACAATCAGCATAAAGGCAATAAAGCCTGAAACTTTTAATAAAGTCAGTCCGAGTGTTAGCCAAATATTTTCATCACTGGCATTGTCGATAGCTTGTCCACCCAGTAATACAGCTGTGGCAGGCAAAAGCACCAATGCTAAGACCATCACTAAGTCTTCAACTAACAACCAGCCTACGGCAATTTTACCGTTCACGGAGTCGAGCAGGCCACGATCACCCAATGCTTTTAAGAGCACAACGGTACTGGCACAAGACAGACTCAAGCCAAAAATTAAGGCAGAACCAAAACTCCAACCCCACATCATCGACACGCCTACACCGAGCAGGGTCGCCACGGCGATCTGCAATACTGCACCAGGCAAAGCAATGCGTCGTACCTGCATTAAATCATTTAGCGAGAAATGCATGCCAACACCGAACATGAGGAACATGACCCCAAGTTCTGCCAATTGGTTGGCAAGATGAATATCTGCCACAATGCCCGGTGTGTTGGGACTAATGATGACACCTGCAATCAGATAGCCCATAAGCGGTGGAAGGCGTAAGCGCGCAGCGATATAGCCAAATACCAGTGCCAAGCTAAAACCAACGGCAAGTAAGATGATGAGTTCTACATCATGAGGCACGAGAAACTCCTAAGCCATGGTGAAGGTGCGGTCAAAAGACTGAAATAAGACAAGCACAAATAGTGCCAAAAAAGAAAACGAGGAAATTTTAACAAGTGAGGCAAAAAAAGTGCAAAAAAAAACGACCTGAATAAGGTCGTTTTTTAAAAAAGCTAAAATTATTTGATTTTAGCTTCTTTGAAAACTACGTGTTGACGGATTTTTGGATCAAATTTTTTGATTTCCATTTTTTCCGGCATAGTACGTTTGTTTTTAGTAGTGGTATAGAAATAACCTGTACCAGCTGTAGAAACTAAGCGAATCTTATCACGCATTGTCCTGACTCCTTACTTAGATCTTTTGACCTTGAGCACGAAGGTCAGCAACAACCTTTTCAATGCCCAATTTGTCGATAATACGCATACCTTTAGTGGTTAAACGAAGACGTACGAAACGTTTTTCGCTTTCTAACCAGAAACGGTGGTTGTGCAGGTTCGGCTCGAACCGGCGCTTAGTTTTGTTGTTGGCGTGTGAGACGTTGTTACCAACGACTGGACGCTTGCCGGTAACTTGGCAAACCTTAGACATGGTGTAACTCCATTGATTTAGCCAACAGCAAATCTGTATGGCCAGTCAAAAATAAACGGATGAATTCATTCAAGGGGCGTTTTATATCAAAAATACGCTTAAAAGACAAGCGATTTTCTTCAAAAACAGCATGAGCGTGTTTGATAGCTCATGCCTTGATCAGTTAACGAAGAAGCGTCTTCGAAATCAATCGATGAATCGGCTTATCAAATGGGGGGAGAATGAACTTCAAGCTGTAAAGCTTCGGATTAGACATTACCGACCGTTCATGTGACAAGCTGAAAAAACCTTCTGGACCGTGATATTTCCCCATGCCCGATGCACCAACACCACCAAATGGTAAGTCATCTTGTGCAACGTGGGTCAATACAGTATTGAGTCCGAAATGCCCTGAATGGGTTCGCTGTGCGACATAGTCGGCACGCGCCTGATCAAAGTCGAAATAGTATAAAGCAAGAGGACGCGGTCGGCTATTAATAAACTCGATTACATCATCAATTTGTTCATATTCTAAGATTGGCAGGACTGGACCAAAGATCTCATTTTGCATAATTTGCATGTCTGGACTGACATTGGTCAGTACCGTTGGTGCCATTTTACGGGTTGCAGCCACATTTTCACTTTGCGGATTAATTTCAATAATATTTGCACCTCGCTCACGTGCATCTTCTAAATAGCCCTGTAAGCGACGATATTGTTTGTCATTAATAATAGAAGTGTAGTCTTGGTTATCACGAATATGCGGATACATTTCGGTCACAAATTGTTCGAAATGCTCCATAAATTCGGCAGTTTTGCCTTTAGGCAAGAACATATAGTCGGGTGCAACACAGGTTTGTCCAGCATTCCAGAGTTTACCTACCGCAATACGCTGCGCTACATCGACCATATCGCTAGATGGATGCACCAAAACAGGGGATTTTCCACCTAGTTCTAAAATGACAGGCACAAGGTTTTGTGACGCGGCAGCCATTACAGTTTTGCCGACTTCGGTAGAGCCTGTGAAAATAATTTTGTCAAAAGGCAAATGACAGAACGCATCGGAAATAATACCGCCGCCATTAATTACTGCCACCAATTCCTGTGGAAATGCTTCGCTCATGGCGTTTTCCAGTACTTTACCAAAATGCGCAGAAGCACTGGAAATTTTGATCATGGCATGGTTGCCTGCAGCCAAAGCACAGATCAGTGGGCCTAAAGACAGTAATAATGGATAATTCCATGGTGCAATAATGCCAATTACCCCTAAAGGTTGATACTGTACCCATGCTTTTGCAGGTTGGTGGATAATACCAACCTGACGTTTAGATGGCTTCATCCAGTCGGTCAGGTTTTTGCTGTAATATTTGATATGTTCCAAGCAGGTAAGTAATTCACCAATTTTGGTTTCTGCAATGGCGCGGTTGCCATAGTCACGGTTAATGGCTTCGGCAAATTGATCCTGATATTTCACAATCACACGTTTTAAGCGGGCTAAGCGTTCAATGCGTTCTTTGGCACTTGGGACAGGATGACGCTGATAGGCATATTTCTGCAATGCCAAAATATCATCCAGACGTTGTAAATCGGGTGAATGTGGGGTCATTGAAGTTGTTTTTGTTTGACTGTTCATGGCATGTTACCATTCAATAAAAGCAATATAAGTTAATTTTTAGAGTATTTACTCTAATCAGTCAAGTGACTTTATGTTTTCATGCCCCCCAAATTTTAAAGAATGGTTGTTTTTAGGATGTCTCAAACCAAAACGTTGAAAACCAAAGAACGTATTTTGCAATTGAGTTTGCAATTGTTTAACGAGCGTGGTGAGCGTTCGGTAACAACCAATCATATTGCGGCAGAACTGGGCATGAGCCCAGGAAACTTGTATTACCACTTCCGCAATAAGAACGAAATTATTAAAGAGCTGATGGAACAATATCAGCAAGAAACTTTAGAAATGCTGGCTTTGCCTGAAAATCGTGGCTTAGATGCCAATGACAAAATTCGTTATTTTCAGGTTCTCAGTAGTCAGCTGTGGGCTTATCGTTTTTTGCATCGTGATGTCTATCATTTGGTCGAAACCAATGAAGATTTCCGCAAAATGTATCCACGTTTTGCAGGACAGGTCATGCAGCAGGGACAAAAAATTTATCAGGCCTTTGTGGATGCGGGTCTGATGCAAATGACTGAGTCAGAAATTGAAGCCTTGATTATCAATATTTGGATTGTGCTGACCAACTGGACGAACTTCTTATATATGTCGGGTCACATTACCGATTCAAACCATTTGGAAGAAAAATGGATTTGGCAGGCTTTACGTCAAATGCTGTTCCTTGAAGGGGCATATTTACGGGGTGAAAGTCGTGCAACCTATGAGCGTTTACTAGAAACACTAGGCACATCTGAACTGTTTGAGAGTTTATCATCCAGTAAAAATACTCAAGCCGACTAAGAGACTGAGAATGGCTATTTAGAATGTCTGAGAAACGCGCTAGAATACTCGGCTTGTTTTTCAATTTAACCAAGTAGTGACTAAAAACAACATGAATATGACGACTGCGAATACTGCACGTTTACTGATTACCTGTGAAGATAAGCCAGGTATTGTGCAGGCTGTATCGAGCTTTTTGTATCATCAAGGAGCCAACATTACCGCGCTTGATCAATACGCAACAGAAGCTCAGGGCGGGCGTTATTTCATGCGGGTTGAGTTTGAACTGGATCACTTGCAAAGCCGTAAAGAAAGCTTATTGCAAACCTTTGCTTCTAACGTGGCAGAGCGTTATGAAATGCAATGGCGTTTGGCTTTGGTCAGCGATGTGAAAAAAGTCGGCATTTTGGTGTCTAAAGTTGATCATGCTTTGCTCGAACTATTATGGCGTCATTCACGTGGTGGTTTACCATGTGAAATTACCAAAGTGGTGTCGAACCATGACACCTTGCGTGAAGCGGTAGAAAACTTTGGTATTCCGTTTGAAGTAGTGCCTGTTAATAAAGAAAATAAACGTGAAGCTTACGCTAAAATTGATGAATTGATGCAAGGCAATGATTTGTTGGTATTGGCGCGTTATATGCAAATTTTGGATGAAGAGTTTGTCTCTAAGTGGGAAATGAAAGTGATCAATATTCACCATTCATTCCTGCCTGCTTTCGTGGGCGCAAATCCATATAAACAAGCTTATGAAAAAGGCGTAAAACTGATTGGTGCAACTGCACACTATGTAACAGCAGACCTAGATCAAGGTCCGATCATTGAGCAAGATGTAGAGCGTGTAAACCACGACTTTACGGTAGATCAACTGCGTGAATTGGGTCAGGATGTGGAACGTAATGTACTGGCACGTGCAGTTAAATGGCATTTGGAAGACCGTATTATTGTAGATGGCAACAAAACTGTTGTATTTCAATAGGGCAAAAGCTATCTAAAAATCGAATTAAAACATGCCGACATGGCATGTTTTTTTATGCTAAAATTGTAATGTTATAACATTTATTTAAACTGTTTTTAAAATAGCAAATTTATTGGATGATTCACGTTTGTTATTAAAAAATAGTTGCAAATGAAAACACTTCTCATTTATTATTGCGTTACTTTAATTGTGCTAACCGATCAGTTTGATCGTTCGGAACTGTGATGGTTTGGCAATTGCTTTTGAAGGTCGCTGACTTTAATGAACCAATCTCCCAACGCTATGCTACAAATGCCCAATGCCATGAAAAAGAAAGTTGTGACGGCTTTAGCTGTGGTTGCATTAGGTCATGTCGGTGTGTTGTGGGCATTGGGGCAAATGCAAACTCCGACCTTAAAGCCCATAGAAAAAGAACCTTTAAAAGTACGCTTTGTAAAAATTCAAGAACAGCCTAAACCGTTGCCACCGCAACCTAAGGCTGAACCACAGCCTGAAAAACCCAAGCCTCAGCCTGTAAAAGAAGTGCCTGTGGTAGAAAAACCGTTGCCACCGCCACCGAAAAAAGTAGAAAAAGTACAGCAAGTTAAAAAAGCAGAAGCCCCTAAACCCGTGGCGAAGCCCGTAGAAAAACCAGTCGAACGTGTGGTGCAACCTGCACCTGTAGCAACGGTGACTGAAACTAAAGTGGTACAGCCTGCACCGAAACCGACAGTTGCACCTGTTGCGCCAGCACCTGCTCCTGTCGCACCTTCTGCTCCAAAAACAGTGTCGATTGGCGGCTCAGGCGTGCAATGGAGTCGTTCTCCAAAACCTTCTTATACCAATCGTGATTTACAGGGAGAAACCCGTAACGTGGTGGTTCGGATTGAAGCCAATGAAAAAGGCGTGATCACCGATGCTCAAATTACGCGTTCTAGTGGTGTACCTGCTTTAGATCAAAAGATTTTACGCGCAGTGCGTAGTGCAAAATTCAAACCGTACAAAGAAAATGGCGTGGCTTATCCAATTCGTGCTGAGCAGCCTTTTGAATTGACATTGAACCCTAACGGCTAACCTTCAACAGGAGTTCGAGTATGAACTTTTCCGTCTATTGGCAACACGCAGATGCAGTCAGCAAAACGCTGTATTTCGTGTTATTGGCGATGTCGATTGCGACATGGACCATCTTCGCATTACGTTTGATAGGCACGCGCCAATTGAAGCAACAAGCTTATGCTCAACTGTCACAGGCTTTAAATCAGCTTAAAGCAAAACTGGTGCCCTTAAATTTTGAGCAGCGTAAAGCGGTTGCTGAGCAAGCCTTATTGCGTCAAATTTCGGTAGAAAAAGCATCGGCAGAAAAAGGCGTATCGGTACTGGGTACAATTGCGTCATTAGCACCGTTTGTGGGTTTGTTTGGTACAGTTTGGGGTATTTTCCATGCACTCGTTGCGGTTGGAAAAAGCGGTCAGGCGGGATTGGCTCAAGTGGCAACGCCTGTTGGTGAAGCGTTGATTATGACGGGCTTCGGTTTGGCGGTGGCGATTCCTGCCGTGATTGCTTACAACATTTGTTCGCGTGTGAACCGTACCTTATCTACAAATTTGCAAGATCATGCACATAGTTTGTTGATTGACACCATGTTGCAACAAGATTCTTCTGTTCAAAGAACTGAAGTGAATGCAACACAACAAAGTTTAGTGGGAGGTCAGGTTTAATGGCTTTTCAATTGGGTGAAGACAACGATTCAGGCATGAATGAGATGAACCTTATTCCCCTGATCGACATTATGTTGGTATTGATGATCATCTTTTTGGTGACAGCGACCGTTGCCAACCCATCTATACCATTAACCTTACCGCAAACCAGCGCAGAAATTGTTGATTTACCGCCTGAGCAAATTCAGGTCAGTATCAATGCCAATGGTGAAGTGGCGTGGGATGATCAAATCATTAGTTTAGATGAGTTGCAAACCCGCTTTAATGATGCTAGTCAGCAAGCTCAACAGCCAACCGTGGTGTTAATAGCAGATAAAGATGCGCGTTATGATACTGTGGCGCAAGTGATGTCACGTGCGAGTGAAGCCGGACTCAGTGATATTGCTTTCGCAACAGATGATTAAGTTAATCCTTAAAAATTAGCGATCTATTTAGGTCGCTTTTTTTATGCAAAGTCGCGCATAATGCCAAAACTCCTCAAGTACTCAATGATGTTGAATATCCAAAAGATTTAGGTTGAGTCCGCTGCTTACTTTAAAGTCTATTTTTTATCTCAGATCAGGTTCAGCCATGAGTTCACGCCAAGCACTTGATGCAAAAGCCAGCAGTATGATGCTAATTTTGTGTGTTTTTTGGGGTCTGCAACAAGTGGTGCTAAAAGTTGCTGCGGCAGATATTTCACCCTTGATGCAATTGGCACTGCGTTCAGGCTTGTCTGCTGTGATGGTGTTGCCTTTGTTATTGCTTGCAAGAAATACACAATGGGCTTCGACTGAATATCTGCCTGCAGGCATATTGGTGGGTATTTTATTTGCCGCAGAATTTTTTATGTTAGGGCAGGCGATTCAATATACTTCTGCGTCGCATGTGGTGGTTTTACTATATACCGCGCCTATTTTTGTGGCTTTAGCGTTGCATTGGAAACTACCTGCAGAGCGTTTATCTCGCTTGCAATGGGGCGGGATTCTGTTGTCTTTTGCTGGCATAGCGGTGACTTTTTTATGGCGTGATACTGTGCAACAAGAGAGCCACCAAAACTTCAGCCAGATGCTTTTTGGCGATTTACTTGCGCTGAGTGCAGGCATACTTTGGGCAGCCACAACTGTTGCGGTACGTCTAAGTCGTTTATCGGAAGCCCCTGCAACACAAACTTTGTTTTACCAATTGATGGGTGGTTTTTGATTTTACTGCCGATGGCATGGTGGATGGGACAGGCTGAAATTTATTGGACAGCCTTAGCCATAGGCAGTTTGATTTTTCATGCGGTATTGATTTCGTTTATTAGCTATCTCGCTTGGTTTTGGTTGCTGAAACAATATTTAGCATCCAGTTTAGGCGTGTTTTCATTTTTAACGCCATTATTTGGCGTATTGTTTGGTGTATGGTTGTTGAATGAAAGCTTGAGCCAAAGTTTTATGATTGGGGCTGTTTTGGTCATGCTGGGGGTGTTGATGGTGAATGCTCAATGTTGGTTTAAACATAAAACCCAAGTACTAAAAAGAAAATAAGTATTTGCAGCTTTTCCATGAACTTGAGCAAGACTCAACATCAGCAATGTTGTCTTGTAAAAATCATCTTCAAATAACCTAGTAGCTCAATACGGGTTTAAATTTGAAGATGGGTGATATTTAAAATCTAGCGAGCGCGTACAAGATTATTTTTCTTCAAAAATCTTAGAGAGCGGAATCGACAATTTGGCAGCCAAATAGTCATCGGTTTCACTGAGTACGGGGCCAAGTTTTTGCATCCATTCATCATCAGGATAGACATTGGCCAAGTCCTGACGACGTGGCAATGAATACGGTAGCTGTGAATAAAAACTCCAAAAATCTACCTGAGATAAATTGCGCACCAAAACAAATTCATCATTTTCAGTACGTTTAATTAAATTTTGTTGTTCTAGCATCAGCACATAAGACGGCCAGCGCCCAATTTCATTACGTCCCAATACATCTAAGGCTTCAGCTTCAGTGACACTTTCTCCGCGCATTTGTTTTTTGTAAAACAATTCCAGTAAGTCCAATAGCATGAGCAGCGGATGGCATTTTTTTTCGCGACTGGCTTCAAAAGCGGTCAAGGCATAACTAATTTCAACACCTAACAGCACAATATTCCAAGACAGGAAAATCCACAGTAAGAAAATAGGTACGGCAGCAAAAGCACCATAAATAATTTCATAACTGGTGAAGTTGGACATAATAAAACCAAACAGGTTTTTCAAAAATTCAAATACAACAGCACTGAAACCCCCCGCAATTAATGCGGCTTTAATAGGTACACTGCGGTTGGGAATGGTCCAATTCAGAATAAAAAAACCTAAAATGGTTAGGGCAAATGAAATCAGCCATAAAATAAATGCGCCATTGAGTTCATAACCTGCAAAGTTATTACTCAGCACATTCATAGATGCCAAAGTTGAGGAAATGACAAAAGCACTGCCCAGTAAAATAGGGCCTAATGAGATAATGGTCCAGTAACGCATAAAACCCATAATGCCGCCACGGGTTTCCTTAACCCGCCAAATTCGGTTAAACACAGTTTCAATACTGGTCAGCATCATCACCGTGGTCACGAATAAAAACAAAATCCCGATGACGGTTAAGTTGCTAGATTTGTCGGTAAAGGCATTTAAGGCTTTATCAAAGGCGATGGTGGTTTTAGGTAAAAAGTTGCTGTAAATCAGTTGTTGTAATTGTTGCCGTGCAGGTTCGAGTGCCTTAATGGATGAGATGATCACCAAAAATACGGTGAGCATAGGTACAACGGCAAACAGGGTAGTGTAGGTTAAAGAGCCTGCTTGTTCACGGCAGCGATCTGCTTCAAAGCGACGCAGCACAAATAAGACAAATTGAAACCATTGTTTGTCATAAAAAGGCAGTTTCTTTAAATACTCAACGATCATACAGTGGCTGTCTCAACTTTTTTAATCATCTTTATCTGTTTTCATGGTTAAGCTTAACCAAAAAAGCAGCAAAATACCGTATAGTTTTCATTTTTAGTCTGATTTCTTAGCATGATGCAAGCATATATTCTGGTTTTGTACTTTAGTAAATATGGTTCTACCAAAGAAATGGCATATTTAATTGCCAACGGGGTAGAGGCTAGTGGCATGCCCGTTAAAATAAGAACTGTGCCAAATATCTCGACCGTGGTGCAACAAGCCGAGCCAAGTATTCCTGCCGAAGGTGATATTTATTGTACTTTGGATGACTTGGCCAATTGTGCAGGTTTGGCTTTAGGTTCACCTACACGTTTTGGCAATATGGCATCTGAAATGAAATATTTCTGGGATCAAACCACTAGTCTGTGGCTGAATGGCGCATTGCACAATAAACCTGCCTGCGTTTTTACCTCATCGGGTTCGATGCATGGTGGACAGGAAAGTACCTTATTGACCATGTTGCCGCCATTGTTTCACCACGGAATGATGATTATGGGATTGCATAATGCGCATCCTGCTTTATCAAATACCAAAACGGGCGGTACGCCGTATGGTGCAACGCATGTGAGCGGCCCGCGCCACGATCAGGCTTTGAGTCAGGATGAAAAAATCCTTTGTGAAGCGCAAGGACAACGCCTAGGTGAAATGGTAAAAAAATTACAGGGCATGTGAGATTCTTTCTTTAATTAAGATGAAGCGTAAAATGTGGATATCGTTTTACGCTTTTATCTTTTGTACTTGAATTCGATTGGCTTATGTAGCATTGAGCGTGCTAAAAAATAAGTTTACTTTTCACCTAAAATCACCATTTGCAGTGATATTCAGTTTTTCTCTTTTCACGTCTAATAACCGCTTTAAAAGCAGAGTTTTCTGTCACGGTTCACGCAGCATTTTTTTGCAGGCTAGGGTCTGTTGACATTTCATAAATGGCTTGCGCTGTAGGCTAAAACTGAGCAGATCAGGCATGAAACGCAAGGAATAGCGAGATTATTGCTAAGTTTCATAACGCAATCTGAGAAAGTTTTAGCCACAGCCTTTCGGGGCGAGCATATTTTTTGCTGCTATTGCGTTATGTGCCAGTCATTTAGAATGACTAAATTTCCTGTCCCATGCCTTATATCAGCTAAAAAACCTTGCGAGATATATCTCTCATGCCGCAAACATAGACGAATTGTCAACAGACCCTAATGTATTGAGCACAACGGACTGCTGTAAAAATGAGAGATTGAGGAAAGTGAAAATGAATAAGTGGATGCTGATTGGGTTAGGTCTAATGAGTTTAGGGTGTTCATGGTCGAGTGTTGCAGCGACTGAAATTGTGCATAGTCTGAGTTTTTCAGAAGAACAACGTATTGAAAAACAACCTGCGGAAGCACAGTATTTAGCGGCACAAAAAACTGTGATGACTTCTGCAAGCAGCACTGCAAAATAAAAAGATGCAATCAAAAAGTGCTGCAATGTGCAGCACTTTTTTTGAAATTGATTTAGGGTTACTTAGAGTTGCTTGGCTGTTTCAACTTTTCTTTAAAGCGGTGTTTACATTTGAGGCATTGAAAATCTAGAAAAATATTCTGATCAACAATTACACCTGCTTTTTTACCAAAGCGATGCCCAAGAAAACCACCTGTGATTCCCACGCTAATTGCCCCGACAAATGTTCCAATGGTGCCGCCCATAATCACGCCCAATGGCCCTGCGGCTGTACCAATTGCCGCACCAATAGAAGCTCCCGAAGCTGCGCCGCCCACAGTACCTGCTGCTGTACCTGCAGAGCCTAATAACACGCCACCAATTTTTTGTAAGTTTTGTTGATGGTTGCGTTTTTCAACTTGAGTTGAACCACATTTCGGACAGGTGATACTGTGTTGCATCAACGGATTGTCTTGTGTCATGACTGTAAATTGCCTTATGCTCATGCCGCATGCATCAATGCACGCAGACGATCTAAAAAGTGCTGTCTAGAGCTGCAATCAGAAAAACTAGACTGCTGAATCACTGTTATTTCAAGTGCAGAATGGCGTAGCGCGGCTATTTTGTAAATTCAATATATGTAAATGAGTTGTTTAAGTTTAAAAAAAGCATAAAAAAAAGAGCGCCTAAGCACTCTTTGATCATCGGGTTTAAATGATGAACCAACATCAGTTTTAATCGACCTTAATCGCGTACAAATTCAACTGTACCGTTTGCCAAAGACTTTACTCGTGCCAATGATTCAACGCGATAGCCTTTTTCAAGCAATAATTCACGACCCGGCTGGAATGACTTTTCAATCACAATCCCAATACCCACGACTTCTGCATTGGCTTGATGGATTAAATCTGCTAAACCGAGTGCAGCTTGACCATTTGCCAAAAAGTCATCAATCACCAAGACTTTGTCGCTAGCGCTAATATGTTTGTTTGAAATGGCAATCGTGCTTTCAGTTTGCTTGGTAAATGAAAATACTTTAGAGCGGTATAAATCATCTTTTAAGGTTAAAGATTGATATTTACGTGCAAAAATTACAGGTACACCAAGCTCTAAACCTGCCATCACAGCTGGTGCAATGCCAGAAGCTTCGATGGTAATAATTTTGGTGATGCCTGCATCTTTAAACAAACGCGCAAATTCTTGACCAATTTGCTGCATCATCACAGGGTCAATTTGATGGTTTAAGAAAGAGTCGACTTTTAGAACCGCTTCAGATAGAACGATACCTTCGGCTAAAATTTTCTGTTCTAGTGCATGCACGGGAGAATCCTCAAGAGCAGGTGCTTTTCAAAGCAAAAGCGTATTTTAAAAAGCACCTGAAAAAATGCAAGAACAATTTACCAAATGGTGAATAACTGCCAAGCTTTGCTCAGTAGTTATATTCTAAATTAGTTGGTCGGGCCTTTATAGCCTGTGAGTAATAATCCATAAGACTTGTCTTTGTCTTGGTGGGTAACTTTGACAGGCAAGTAGTCAAGTTTTGGTGCCAACCAGAAAATCGTATCACGGTTTGGTTTGTTGTGTTTCAGCACCACTTTAATGGTATCAAAAGTACCATAACTGGTTTTGATTTTTTCTGAACCTTGCTTAATAAAGCGACGTGATTCCACCTCTTTATTATCGGCAATATAGTAGCTCGATTTTAAACCGCCACTTTTTAAGTCTTCACGGATTTGCAGTTCCGCATTCAACTCATCCAACACGCCCGCTTTCCACGCAAAAGAACGGGTGTCGCTGTCCTTTTTGGTGTTAATGGTTTTCGCCGAAGGATTGAAGTTAATACTCATGGTGTTGTTATGCACCAAAATCTTACTGCTGCGGCTAAAGCTAGATGAGCCAATTTTGCCATTATTAAAACTAAAACGGCTAGTTTCTGTAGCAGAGGCAATCACGCCTGCTTTGGCAGCAAACACATAACTCCATTGGTTACCTGTTTGGCTTAAAGTACGTGTTGCAGAACCTAAGTTTTTACCATTGTAGTTAAATTGATAACTGGCTTGGAAAGGACTCATGGCAAATGTTTGGCTAGAGAAACCAGCCAAAAACAGTGCTGTAGACACACCGGCTGCCATACCCATTTTTTTCAATACATGATTTGCCATTGCTGAGATATTTCCTCTGTATGTAGGGAGATGCAATTTGCTTGCTTGTTGCCATTATACGCGTTGAATATGAAGAGAAAATTAGGAATTATGCGGCTTGTGTAGTTTTCCTGTATGTATTCTCTTCTAAAGTTTCAGCTTAGCTTTATTTTTGTTTCAGCGGTGTGACTTGCGTATCTGCAAGAGATTCTTCCACATCTTCTAGTCTTTCTTCAGACATTTTGCGGAACAACGCCGTTAAATTGACGTTGCCAGTGAGCACCAATTCCGCTTCACGTAATACCGCATGATTCACATGAACTTTGCTGAGTGTGTCAATGATAGAGCGGCTTTTGCCCAACCAGCGATTTAAATCTAAATGCAGCAAATCATCTTTGACTTTAATGACTTTGAGTTTTTCTAAAATCATGCCTAAAGGGTCATCATTGCGTATTTTTTGATAGTAAAATAAAGCGCACTTCACAGCGATTTTATGCAAAAAACTTGGATAACTTGCTTCAATCACCTGCGTGTCACTAATTTGTTCAAACACAATCAGCTGAGTATCTTTATTCAATTCCATCTGTACTAATTTTAAATCGACAGACAGAGTGATGTTCAAGCCGTTGTAATCTAGGGTTGCATAAAGACGTAACCAGTCGTCGTGTAAGTCTGCGTGCAGATCTTGCAACATTTTCACATTATCGGTCACAAAGCGCTGAAAAGTCGCATTTAAGAAGACCTGAGATAATGGAAATTCACGTTCATCCTCAATAAATCCTTCCGCTTTTTGGTACACTTGACGGATACGTTGAGAGATATTGGTGATCAGGGTTTGCATACGGCCGTCCAAGTCGTTCATTCATTCTTTACAGATACAAATATTTTGTCGAATTGTATTAAAAATACAGGCATAGAAGCTTGCAGTTTAGCAAAATAAGTTGCACCATTTTTAAGATTTTAAGGCTCAGTAGTCAGCTTTTTGATGAACTTCGCAGTTTTGCAGAAAAGCAAAAACTGAGCAAAGTAATATGCTCTTTAGTTTATACCGCATTTGGCGGCTTGGGGAATCAGACGTTTTGTCGGATTAATGTGATGCTAAAAAAAATTCAATTGATGCCTTCTACGCAAGATTGGTGGAAAGATCCTATTTTTGCTGCAGCGTTGCTGGTGGCTGCTGTATTGCACGCATTAATTTTGGCCGTGCAGTTTGCTGCACCGCAACAAAGCGATGCTGCGGTCAAAGAGATTGCGGTATCGGTACGCATGAGCGATGCAAAAGTTGAAGATGCAGATTTCTTAGCCCAAGCCGATCAGCAAGGTTCAGGTACGTTCCGTGAAGAACATCGCATGTCGAGTGATATGCCTGCACCCATGACTGAACAAAGTGCAGGGGAGCAGCAATTGGAAAGTTTAGAGCGTATGCAGCAACAGCGTGAATTAAACTTTGAAGAAAAAGTATTGATGACCACGCTCAGTTGGCAAAAACAGGCTGCAGAAAATCAGCGCAAAAAAGCCATGCAGGAGTTGAATAGCCAATTCCAAGCTAAGGCTGCCATGGTCGCCAGTATTGAAGCGCAATATTTACAACGCCAACAAAATTTTAGCCGTCAGCAAAAAATTAAAACCATCGATGGGATTCAGGCCAAGCAAGACAACACCGCTGGTTATATGGAAAAATTCCGTCAAAAAGTCGAATTTTATGGTAACCGTTATTATCCAGAACAAGCCAAAGCACAGAATTTGGCAGGCGAAGTACGTTTAATGGTGATTTTGAACAACAATGGTGGGATTCGTGCCATTCGTTTAATTGAAAGTTCAGGACATGCCATGCTAGATGAAGCAGCCAAAGCTTCGGTGCGTAAAGCCGCACCTTTTGGTGCATTTGATGCCAAAATGAAAGATATTTCTGAATTGCGGATTGTACGGACGTGGCGTTTTGACCCTGCTGAAGCTGAGTTTGAGGTGCGCTAGTTTTTCCCTCTCTCTGGCTCTCTCCCAAAGGGAGAGAGGACTTTGTGGACAAGTAACAAGAATCTACTCTCTGCTTTACGCAGCAATGTTCTTCTGGTATTTAGCAATCATGGGACTCTAATGAATGTTCTCCCTCCCATTGGGAGGGAGTAGTTTTAAACAAAAAAGCGAGCCTTAGCCCGCTATTTTTATGATTTTCTAAAACTTAAAATTCAATCTCTTTCCATGTATGGATTATCCAAACCCAACTTGGCAAGAATCTCAACTTCTAAAGCTTCCATTTCTTCGGCATCCTCATCTGAGGTTTCATGATCATAGCCCATAAGGTGCAGCGTGCCATGTACTAGCATGTGAGTGAAATGCGCTAATGGTGTTTTGGCTTGTTCTGCAGCTTCCTGTAAAACCACAGGAATACAAATTACCAAATCCCCAATAGGGAAGCTCGGCAAAACTTGTGCCATTTCATCGGGTAAATCGCTTGGGAAAGACAAGACGTTGGTAGATTTGTCTTTTTTGCGATATTCCAGATTGAGCTTGTGACTTTCGGCATGATCGACACAGGCAATTCCAATTTCACAATCACTTTGGGTGTCTATATGTCTTAAAGTGGTTTCGACTACTTTTTTCAGATAGGCACGTTTTAACACCAGCTCAGGCGCTTGAATGTCCTGTTGCAGGCTGAGACTTAATTTCAAAATGAATCCTTAATACTTCAGTAGGTTGCAGAGCGCACAGCGATTAGTGCTGTGCATCTGCTGCGGCATCATTTTCCGCAATTAATGCTTCCTGGCGCGCTTTACGTTCTGCACGCGCTTCGGCACTTAAACGCTGTTGCTCACTGTCCCAGCCTTCATAGGCTTCAACAATTTTCTGAACCAGCTGGTGACGCACGACATCACGAGAATGGAAACGAGTAATATGAATTTCAGGGATTTTATCAATCACACGTAAGGCATGTGCCAGACCAGACTGCTGACCACGTGGTAAATCCACCTGAGTCACATCACCGGTAATCACTGCACGTGAACCAAACCCTAAACGGGTCAGGAACATCTTCATCTGTTCAGGCGTGGTGTTCTGGGCTTCATCCAAAATCACAAAAGAGTGGTTGAGGGTACGACCACGCATATACGCCAGTGGTGCAACTTCAATCACTTGACGTTCAATCAGCTTAGCAACTTTTTCAAAGCCGAGCATTTCATACAGGGCATCATAAAGGGGACGCAAATACGGGTCAATTTTCTGGGTTAAATCACCCGGTAAGAAGCCCAGTTTTTCACCCGCTTCAACCGCAGGGCGCACCAATAGAATCCGCTGGATTTCATTGCGTTCCAACATATCTACGGCAGCGGCAACAGCCAAATAGGTTTTACCCGTACCTGCAGGGCCAATACCAAATGAAATATCACTTTGCAAAATACGTTGCACATAACGCTTTTGGTTGGCACCGCGTGGATTAATGCGCCCTTTGCGGGTTTGCAACCAAACAGCATCCAATCCAGTATGCTCTTGCCCATCATCCGATTGTAATTCACGGTCAGTCTGACTGCCCTGAATCATCATGTGGAGCGTGTCTGCACTAATTTGTGCAGAGCTTTCCGCTTCTTCATGCAGGCGTTGCAAGAGCGTTTCGGCTCGTTCAACTGCATCAATTTCCCCATCTATAAAAAAGGCGTCACCACGATGAGAAATTTGGACGTCTAGACGTTGTTCGATTTGTTTCAAATGTCCGTTATAAGCACCGAGCATGCTTTTTAGACGTTCCATTGAAATGCCAGGAAAAGTTACTGTACGTCGAATCGCTGCAGTCAAGAGAATTCCTTAATCTGTTATTGGACTTTAGCTCCTACATTACGCCACGTCAGGCTCAAGATTCAAGAGTTCACCGTAAACTAAATTCAAAGTTTTAATCTCGGTAATCTCAATCTCCGCAAAGCGTCCGACCCAAGCAGGGTCACCAATAAATGTTACTAAACGTGTATTGTCGGCCGTACCCACTAAAATGTTCGGGTCTTTGTCGGAAACATTTTCAATTAGGACACGTTGTACCGTGCCAAGCATGGCATCGGTCTTATCAATACTAGATTGTTTGATCCATTGTTGAACTTTGGCTAAACGTTCTTTTTTCACATCTTCAGGTGTGGTGTCTTCAAGTTCAGATGCAGGCGTACCTGGACGTTTTGAATAGATGAAACTGTACGAGTGGTCAAAATCCATATCTTGAATAAACTGATAAGTTTCTTCAAAGTTTTGATCGGTTTCACCCGGGAAGCCAATAATAAAGTCGCTAGATAAGTGCATGTCTGGGCGTACTTTACGTAACTTGGCAATCTTGTCGATATACACATCAATGGTGTGGTTACGTTTCATGGCTTGTAACACATCATTCGAACCACTTTGCACAGGCAAGTGTAAATGCGACACCATTTGCGGTAAATCACGGTAGCATTGAATCAAATCATCATTAAATTCAAGCGGATGTGATGTGGTGTAGCGAATTCGTCCAATGCCAGGTACTTCGGCAACCAAACGCAGTAAATCGGCAAAAGTACAAATTTTACCGTCAAAAGTTTCACCGCGATAGCCATTTACGTTTTGACCGAGCAAGCTAATTTCACGCACGCCTTTTTCGGCCAAAGTCGCAATTTCAGCTAAGACATCATCTAAAGGACGTGAAACTTCTTCACCGCGCGTGTAAGGCACTACGCAGAAAGAACAGTATTTTGAACAGCCTTCCATAATCGACACAAAAGCTTTAAACCCTTCAACACGCGGTTCAGGTAAAAAGTCGAATTTTTCGATGTCTGGGAAAGAAATATCCACCAGTTTGATTTTTTCTTTCTTTGGTTTTTCAACTTGATCGTGGTGCTGATCAAGCATTTGTGGCAAACGGTGCAAGGTTTGTGGGCCAAAAATCATATCCACATACGGTGCGCGTTTTTGAATGTTGTCGCCTTCTTGAGAAGCCACGCAACCGCCTACACCAATGACCAAATCAGGATTTTTTTCTTTAAGCTTGCGCCAACGTCCTAATTCAGAAAATACTTTTTCTTGGGCTTTTTCACGAATTGAACAGGTGTTCATGAGCAAAATATCGGCATCGGCAGGGTTGCTGGTCAGCACATAGCCGTGCGAGTCGCCCAAAAGGTCTGCCATACGGTGACTGTCATACTCATTCATCTGACACCCTTGCGTTTCGATATACAGTTTTTTAACTGAACCGTCGGCTGGGGTGTGCTGTGGCTGGGTAACAGTGTTTTCTGAGGCAGCTTGGGCACCATTCGGGATGAAGGTTTGAACCGTCATGTAGGCTCCTAAGAGATAATTCACGAGTTCGTTTATAAAAATAAACGGAATAGATAAAACAGAGGGGCGTATTTTAGCAGGAATTCAAGATAAACTGACAGCCTTTAATCCGTGCATCACATACTTGAAATGTGAAGCAAAATTGTTGGAAGATTGATTTCAAGATTAATAGTGTCTAATCATAAGGTTACATAACAGAACACAACTTGGGTTCTAGACTAATTAAACTAAGCTGAATGATTGGATGCGGATCTCGAGGCAGAAGTAAATGACTGAAGGCAAGCGAATGCTGCAAATGATGAAACAAAATAATAAATTAACGAAAAAGCTTGTGCTAAGTCTGGTTTCGCTTGCCGTGATGACGGGTACGCATGCCGCAAATGAACAGTTTAATGATGCACTGCGTGCAGCCAATTCAGGTGATGTCGATTTATTGCAGCAGTATCAATATGCCATGCAAAATGATGTTTTGGGCTACTATCCTGAATACTGGGCATTGAACACCAATTTGGGCATGCAACCTGCCAGTGCAATTGTTCAGTTTGCACAGCGCCATCCACAATCAGCGATGGCAGAAAAACTCGCAGCCGATTACATCGAAGAAAAAGTGAAACAGGCCGATTTTAGCAGTGCACAACCTGTGCTTGCCTATGTGAGTAATGCTGATCAGGCCGAAAGCTGTGCCATGGCACAAGTTCGTACCCGTTCGGGTGATCCTTTGGTGGTCGCGGAATTTAAAGATGTTTGGTTGACCACGAACTCACAACCTGAATCTTGTACAGGTCTAGGTCGAATGATGCTCTCTAGTCCAATTATGACTCAGCAAGATAAACAGCAACGCTTATGGGCACAATTGCGTGCAGGGCAGTCAGGGCTCGCTTTAGCGACTGCGCAAAGTTTAGGTATGAATATCAGTTTGGCACAATTGAACAGCATTCAAGCCAATCCACTGAATTATTTGTGGTCTGCGCCTAAAGCAAGCAACGAAGACCATGCCTATCTTATTTATGCGATCGGACGTTTAGCCGATAGCGATTTAGACTCGGCACTTTCTTCACTAAAACGCAGTGCAGAAGGTGCGCCAGAATCGGTACAAAAAGCCTTGTATCGTGCTGTGGGATATATTGGCGGCACTACAGTCATGAAAAACAATTTTAAGCGTGAAGTGTTAAGTGCCTTAGACGCCAGTTATGGCTTACCTTTTAGTCCCGAAGAAGCAGAAATTTATGCCCGTCAGGCGATTCGTTTTGGCGCATGGGAAAGTGTGATTCGTGCTGTAGACAGCATGAGTGTGACTCAAAAACAGGAAGATCGTTGGCAATATTGGTTGGCACGTGCTTCAGAACAACGCAATGATGCAGCGTCGAAACGTAGTGCACAAAATATTTATAAAAAATTGGCGCAGGGTGATGATTATCACAACTTGTTGGCAAAAGATCGTCTTGGGCAAACCTACAACACGATTCCTGCGAATACGCAACCAAGTACCAATGACTTACAGCGTTTGAATCAAGATATTCACTTTAACCGTGCCTTTACTTTGCGTGAAATTAATGCACCTGCCAATTATGTCAACCGTGAATGGAACTGGGCGGTACGTCAGGCGTATTTAAGACAGGATGATGGTTTGATTTTAGCAGCGGCTAAGCGTGCAACCGATATGGGTTGGTATGATCGTGCCATTTATGCAGCAGATCGTACTGTGAATAAGCACAACTATAGTTACCGTTATGCTATGCCACATCGTAATTATGTTGTGAGCCACAGTCAAAATGCAGGTATTGACCCTGCTTGGGCTTATGGTTTGATGCGTCAAGAAAGCCGTTTTAATACTACTGCACGTTCGCATGTAGGTGCAGGTGGACTCATGCAAATTATGCCAGACACGGCACGTTTGGTTGCACGACAAATGGGTGAAACTTATAATCCTGCTGCACTCAGTGACATGAATACCAACATCCGCTACGGTACATTTTATTTGTCGACCATTCAGCGACAATTAAGCAATAGCCCTGTGCTGGCCACAGCAGGATACAACGCTGGGCCAAATCGTGCACGCCGTTGGCAGCCAGAGTTTCAGCAAATTGCGGCAGACCAATATACTGAAAGCATTCCTTTGTTGGAAACACGTGACTATGTCAAGCATGTCATGACCAATGCCACGCACTATGGTGTGCTGTTGGGGCAGGGTGGACAATCAATGAGTAGCCGTATGCAACATATTCCATCTCGGAATACACCTTAGGAAAATGTTACAAGTGATACAGTTAGATGATCATGCGTGTTGATATATAGATGCGTGAGTCATTGGGTGTATAAGAATTTAGGGGGCTGAAGCATTGAAAATGTGGATGAGTACAGTTTTACAGCCAATTCAAGTTACATTGCTCGGTTTGAGTGGTACAGCTTTGGTTTTGTGTACGCAAAATACATTTTCTGCCCCCGTGCAAGGCTATGTGATGTCCGTGCAAATGACGCCCGCCGTGTGTTTAATCGATTCGAGCAAAAGCAAAAAGCGTAAATGTTTAGAAGGTTACTCACTGAATATTGAGGGTTTATATCCCGAAGTAGCCACGCGTGAATGTAGCACCCATTCATCGGCAAAGTTACCGCCGCTACAAGCGAAGGTAGTGGCGCGAGTCATGCCTGATGAAGCTGCACGGATACAATTGTGGCAAGGTATTGGCGGCTGTGTGCCCATGAATGCCAGTCAGTATTTTCGCATGATTATTAATAATGCAGATCGGATGAACGTGCCTTCGGTATTGACAGGCCAAGACACGCAGACGGTGCAATTGTCACAACTACGGAGTTTGTTTCTCAAGTCCAATTCAGGTATGTCATCAAAAAGCGTGCATTTTCAGTGCTCTAACCATCAAGGTAAAAGTTATTTAACTGAAATCAAAATTTGTTATAACACCGCAGGACGCTATAAGCAGTGCGGTGCAGCGATTGAATCAAATTGCCCGAATCAGTTTGTCATTAAAGGTTCTTACTAGTTTGCTAGGTGACTGTAATTTCTGAATTTTAAGCTTTTTGAGAAATTTTATTCATATTTTCTATCAGACTTTTGTGGAATTTGATGCGCTTTTGCATGCATCCGCTGAATGATTGGAGTACAATCTTTCGCGTTTATGATTATTAAGATTAGATAGAACAGCTATTTAATCGCATTGACTATCCTCTCAATTGGAGATAATTACATGAAGCAACCTGTTCGCGTTGCCGTTACTGGCGCTGCTGGTCAAATTGGTTACAGCCTATTATTCCGTATCGCTAGCGGTGAAATGTTGGGTAAAGACCAACCAGTTATCCTTCAATTATTAGAAGTTCCTTTTGAGAAAGCTCAAGCTGCGCTTAAAGGCGTAATGATGGAACTTGACGACTGTGCTTTCCCATTATTGGCTGGCATGATCGGTACTGATGATCCTAAAGTGGCATTTAAAGATGCTGACTACGCGTTATTGGTTGGTTCTCGTCCACGTGGTCCTGGTATGGAGCGTGCTGACCTTCTTAAAGTAAACGGTGAAATCTTTATTGGTCAAGGTCAAGCACTTAACGAAGTTGCTAGCCGTGATGTTAAAGTTCTAGTTGTTGGTAACCCAGCGAACACGAATGCTTACATCGCAATGAAATCTGCTCCAGATCTTCCAGCGAAAAACTTCACAGCAATGTTACGTCTTGACCACAACCGCGCGTTAACTCAACTTGCTCAAAAAGCTGGCGTTGCTGTTTCTGACATCAAAACAATGACAGTTTGGGGTAACCACTCTCCAACAATGTATGCTGACTACCGTTTTGCAACTGCAAATGGAGAAAGCTTAAAAGACAAAATCAACGATGCTGAATGGAACAACGACGTATTCCTTCCTACAGTTGGTAAGCGTGGCGCTGCGATCATCGAAGCACGTGGTTTATCTTCTGCTGCATCTGCTGCAAACGCTGCAATTGACCACATGCGTGATTGGGCGCTTGGCACAAACGGCGAATGGGTAACTATGGGTATTCCTTCTGACGGTTCTTACGGTATTCCTGAAGGCGTAATGTTCGGTTTCCCTGTAACTTGCGAAAATGGCGAATACAAAATCGTTCAAGGTCTTGAAATCGACGAGTTCAGCCGTGAGCGTATCAACTTCACGTTAAACGAACTTGAAGAAGAACGCGCAGCAATTGCTGACATGATTAAATAATTTAATCTGCTAGATTAAGTTAAAACTCCTTCGGGAGTGATGCCAGTCAACCTAAAAGTTGACTGGCATTTTTTTTGCGCTTGATTTTATCTTTGCAATTAAAAGCCTATCATCAGCTAAGCTCATATTGCTTATCAAATATCAGAATGGATAAGCGACTATAAAATAGGTCGATTGACCTGCACGGTAGGGGAAATTGCTTAGAATACGCGGGTTTCCTTTTTCAAATCTTCTCTCTGTCATGTCAGTTATTGTTGCAAGTGCCCATAGATCGAATGTTTCGGTTTGGGTGGCTTTTATCTTACTTGTTGTCGGTACTATCGGCGCCTATCAAATCGTGGGTCTAAATCAAGCACTGTTATTTTTAATTGGTGGTGCTTTGGGGATGACGTTGTATCACGCCTCTTTTGGTTTTACTTCTAGCTGGCGTGTGTTTATTAAAGAACGTCGTGGTCGTGGTTTGCGGGCTCAAATGATTATGCTGGGCTTGGCGGTGTTGTTGTTCTTTCCTGCTTTAGGTGCAGGTGAGTTGTTTGGCAATCCCGTCAAGGGCAATGTCAATCCTGTGTCGATGTCGGTCATGATTGGTGCTTTTATTTTTGGTATTGGCATGCAGTTGGGGGGTGGCTGTGCATCGGGTACGCTATACACGGTAGGCGGTGGCAGTGCGCGTATGTTGGTTACGCTATTTTTCTTCTGCTTAGGTTCACTGATTGCCACTTCGCATTTAGATTGGTGGTTTAATCTGCCGCATTTGGCGCCAATCTCGATTGTCGAAAGTTTTGGGGTGATTCCTGCACTTATTCTAAGCTTTGTTATTTTTGCTGTGATTGCTGCCGCAACCGTGTTTTTTGAAAAGAAACGTCATGGCAGTTTAGAAGCAGAGCCACAAAGTCAGCAGCACGGTTGGAAGCGCTTTCTGAAAGGCCCTTGGCCGTTAATTTGGGGTGGGCTTATTTTAACGCTGCTGAATTTTGCTACCTTGGTATTGGCTGGTCGTCCGTGGGGCGTGACTTCTGCGCTTGCAGTTTGGGCTGCAAAAGTTGCTGTTTTTGCGGGTGTAGATGTAAGCGCTTGGGATTATTGGCAGCAGTCAGGCAATGCTAAAGCATTGGCAAATTCATTGTGGCATGACATCACCTCTATGATGAATTTTGGCATTATGTTGGGTGCATTGCTTGCTGCAAGTTTGGCTGGAAAATTTGCCCCGAACTTTAATATTCCACGCCGTTCACTGGTTGCGGCTGTTATAGGTGGCTTATTACTTGGTTATGGTGCACGTTTGGCCTACGGTTGTAACATTGGCGCATACTTTAGCGGAATTGCTTCGGGCAGTGTGCATGGTTGGTTATGGCTAGTATTTGCATTTATGGGGAATGCCATTGGTGTGAAATTGCGCCCAATCTTCTTTCCAAATGAAAAGCCACAGCCTGAAAAACTAACAGGTTGCTAACTTTTAATTTAAGTAGATGAAAGCCAGTCGGTTTACATTGACTGGCTTTTTTGTTGCCTGTCATCGTGTTAAGAATATTGAGTGGGATGCTTTAGGTATATCGCATCGTACAAAAAATAACATGCTGCAACTCGGCTGCTGCTGAATTGCGGCTCGAAGCAGGTTAAGGTCATTAAAAGTACAAGACGAATCAAAGGAGGATGCCATGTTTGACCAACAACCGACTTTAGAACTGTTATTTCAACAATTGGGTCTAGATGCTGACGATGCAGCAATTGATCAATTTATTCGTGAGCATCAATTACCTGCAGAAACCAAATTACACTGTGCCGAGTTTTGGACGGGAGGGCAGCGCCAATTTTTGCAAAGCCATTGGAAAAAAGATGATGATTGGGCCATTGTGATTGAAACCTTAAATGAGCAATTACATAGTGATCAACACCCGAGTGTTTAATCGGTATTTAAGTTAAATCAAATACTTTTCATCTAAAAAGAGCCAGTAAACTGCGTGCTCACAAAAAGATACAACAAACCCAGTCGGAAGACTGGGTTTTTTATACAAAGTGTTATAAGTTGGTTGAATAAGGAATTACAACGAAACTAATAAAAGGGGGCAAGGTGCTCATGCAAAATACTCCATCATTAGCCATGTTATTCAGCCAACTCGGTTTAGCCAGCAGCCCTGCAGCCATTGAATTGTATGTACGTACGCATCAATTACCTGCACATATTAATTTACATGAAGCGCCGTTTTGGAATAAATCACAACGTGAATTTTTAATCAGTCATTTGGTACAAGACGATGATTGGGCCATTTGGATTGATGAACTCAATCAACAATTACATTTAGATGCTTATCGTTTACAAGCTGTTTAGGTTCAAGTCATTATCATCTTTAATATTTTTAGTATAAAAAAACGCCTCAGAACGTTCTGAGGCGTTTTTTTAATGCATTCTGCTTTTGAGAATTTGTTTAAACCAGACTTCTGTTTGATAGGCGTTAAAAGCAGGGTGAATTTGTAAGAGTTCCAAATCAAATTCGGCAGTTTTACTGTACTTACCTAACCAGTGGCGACACAGTGCGCTTTCATTTTTACTGGCACTGGCATAGGCCAAGAAAAAGAAAATATCTCCATGTGCATAATGAGTCATGGCTTTTAAAATTTGTTGAGTAATTAAGGCGTATTTTGCATCGCGGGTCAGCTCAAAATACATCATATAGGCTTTGGCTAAATGCAAAGACAAGTTGATATACAGCGTCAACGGTATTTCTTCAAATTCAATCCGACCTTGTTCCAACAGCACAATGGCTTCTTGCAAAAAGTAAATCTGTTCTTGGCGTAACTCGCTCAAACTCACCAATTGTAAGCGTAAATCGGCACGTTCTAATGCCAATTCAGGCGTATTGCCTTGTAAAAAAAGTTGGTCGGTTTCCCCAATACGTTGAATAAGCTGTTGAGTCGAATGGCGCATTGGTGAATTCCTTGTTGCAATATGGGCTATACATCGGGGCAGATTTGAGCTTTTAAAGCCAAAGCACTGGAAAAACTGCAAGCATTTCTAGCAAATTTACCAAAGCGCATTGCCACTGCGTAACCACGCTGTGATAGACAAGCGTTGTTGCTTGGCAGGCAAAACCTCATGCAATAAATCACTTTGAAAAATGGCTAAACGGTTCGGTGATGGTTCAATAATATGCCATTGGTCGTGTTTATCTTGCAGGCGGAGCTGACCACCCCAGTCAGGCTGCCATTCAGGGTGTAAATAATAGACAGCAGAAATCACCCGATCATTTTTTTGTTGTGGGTTATCGCGGTGCAAGGCATAAAAAGAACCTGCTTGGTAGCTGGCAAAATGTGCTTCGACCTCACGAATCCCTAAATAAAATGCCTGATTGAATTGTTCAGCCAAAGCCAAAAGGGTTTGGGTATGTTGTTGGGCAAAGCTTAAATCTTCGTGAATCCATAAAATATGATCACTGCGAATTTTGCTGATCACACCATTTTGTATGGCTGCTTCATGAAATTGATCTAAATTTTGACTACACTCTGCTAGAACCTGTTGTTGATATTCAGGTGAATAGGCATCATCCAGCATAGCAAAACCATGCAAATCTAAATCTTCAAGAATTTGATCAATATTCCAAGATTTTGGAAGCAGTGTGGCGTCCATAAAATAGATACTCAGACAAAATGCAAGACAAGCTGATTATTTTAGAGGAATACAAGCTCCTGAATGAAACTTTTTTTCATGCTAAAATGTCGGTTGATTTTAGGAATGAACCAAACATGAATTATCGTCACCATTTCCATGCGGGCAACTTTGCCGATGTCATGAAGCATGTTTTATTGCTGCAAATTCTGACACGTTTAAATGCCAAAGATAAACCTTATCGCTATGTCGATACACATGGCGGTGCGGGTAAATATGACTTATCTTTAGCACCTGCACAAAAATCGGGCGAATTTTTAAATGGTATTCATCGTTTAGTGAAACTAGATGATTCAATCAAACGTCAGGCACCAGAAGGCGTACAGCAGTATTTAAAACTGGTTGAAGCAATGCGTGAAACGGATGGGCAAGGTGCATATCCCGGTTCGCCATGGTTTGCTTTACAAGGTATGCGTGACATCGACAAAGCAACTATTTTTGAAATGCAGCGCGATGTATTCCAGCAATTGCGTCATAACATTCGTGACAAACGCGCAGGTTTACATGAGCGTGATGCTTACGAAGGTTTATTGGGCGTCATTCCACCAAAAGAAAAACGCGGTTTGGTGATGATTGATCCACCGTATGAATTGGAACGTAAAGATTTCCCTCAGTTGGTTGAATTATTGGCAGCTGCACATAAAAAATGGCCAACAGGCGTATTTGCGGTGTGGTATCCAATTAAAGACCGCGCCATGATTGAACGTTTTGAAAAGAAAATGTTTAAAACAGGTATTCGCCGTCAACTCATTTGTGAAATTTGTGTGTGGCCTGACGATACTCCTGTGGGCTTAAACGGTTGTGGTTTATTGGTGATTAATCCACCATGGAAATTCTCTGAAGATGCAGATGAAGCCCTGCAATGGTTGTTCCCGCACTTGCGTATGCAAGAACATGGTGGACATGCTGCAGTGCGTTGGTTAGTTGGCGAATAAAAAATTTAAATAGACGTTCAGGTTACAGTTAGGACACAAAATAATGACAAACACATCCAAACCCGAAGGAGAATATAGTTCCCGTGATCTTGAGCATGACGGAATTACATTTGAAGTGGTGGAAGAAGAACATACCCGTGAAGGGCAAAAGGTGAAACGTCGTGGTATCTATCTGTGGCCAAACCTGATTACCACGGCAGCCTTGCTGTCGGGTTTTTACTCCATTATTGCCAGTATGAATGGCGAATTTAGCCAAGCGATTTATGCCATTTTTCTAGCAGCATTGTTTGATGGTTTAGATGGTCGTGTGGCACGTGCGATTGGTGCGCAAAGTCCATTTGGCGAACAGTTTGATTCATTATCCGATATGCTCGCCTTTGGTGTTGCACCTGCGATTTTGATGTATAGCTGGAGTTTGCATGATTTAGGCCGTATTGGCTTGGCGGCTTGCTTTGTTTATACGGCTTGTGCCGCATTCCGTTTGGCGCGTTTTAATGTGCAAATTGGTGTGGTCGATAAACGCTACTTTATTGGTGTTGCAAGTCCTTTGGCTGCGCTGATTATCGTGTCGCTGGTTTGGGTAGGACGGGATTTTCCTGAACTGTATGATATTCGTGAAATTGGTCTACAAATCCTCAATGCTGTGATTATTATTGCAGTAGGATTGTTGATGATTTCCAATATTAAATATTATTCATTTAAAACCTTTGATCGTAAGCGTGTGCCGTTTTTTGTATTGCCAATCGCAGTATTTATCCTTGCAGCCATGACTTATAATATTCCTGTTGGAATTTTAGTGATTTCAATTATTTATGCACTTTCAGGTTTTGTGACCACTTTTATGGCAAGAAAAAATGCAGTGAGTTAATTAAGCTTTCATAAAAGCATCAACTCACAAGGAGTTTGATATGCAGCTGTTTCAAGATTTTCTCGATCGTTCCAAACAACTCAATCAAACTCCTGCGGCAACCGCCAAACTGCCTTATCACGCCCCAAAACATCATTATAAATTTATCTATCAGGGCTTAATTCTTCCTAATTTGCCTGCACCCTTACATTATCTCAACTTTATTGGTTTATTGGGCAGCCTAAATACCGCAATGCTGCGCCCTGAAAATGTGATTACAACCTCAGCTTTAGACACAGCCAGTATTCTTTGTAGTAGCAGCCCACACATGGTGGGGCAGTCCAATCATTATTCAATACAACATGATTGCGTATTTACTGCAGAGTATTTTCAGTTTGCCAATAAAGAGCGCATTACTGGACACTTTCCGCAATTTCATATTCAACGTGAAGATAGCGAACTTAGCTTTGATTTAAAGATCACCACAAGCTCTACAATTTCATATTTCACTAAATTGCGAATGAATTTGGCAGAACATTGGTCTTTGCTGTGTCAGTGTCAGGGAAGTGTACGCTATAAAGATCAGCATTTTCAGATTGAGCAATTGGGTAGTTTTGAGTTTGCCCGCTCAATCCAGTTTCCTTATTTCGCTGTGGCATTTTTTTGCTATCAAGTGATTAATCTGAATCATCAGCAACAAATGATATTGCTACAAAGTCGTGATGTGTTGAATCGAATTTTGCAATCTCGAATCTATCTGCGAAATGCGAACACGGAGCAAACTCGGGTATTTGATGGGCAAGTACAATTTAATATTCAACGGGTTTATCCAAAAGTAAAAACGCCAACAGGTCAGTGTATGTATTTGCCACGTGAGTTTGAATGGCGTTATCAAGATGAAGATGGCACCTCAATTCATTTACAGGCGCAGAGTCGTGGTGATTTTAAATTTGGGGCTGCAGCAGGTTATGTCGGAAGTTTTCAATATCAGTTGGCTATAAATGGAGATCAACAACAAGGAGAAGGAGGCTATTGTGAATATATCGACTGCCGCGCACTGAAATGGCAGGAACATGATCAGCCAGAAAAAATGCCAGATGTAGTTATGAATCCTGAACCTTTTATGATCAAGAAAAAGAAATAAACAGTATTTTGTGGAAAAGTGAAGTATTTTGCTGAATAATTAACCGTTTGGATTAAAAAACTGATAAAACTTAAAAAGAGGGGTTGCATGGCGAAATATTTGCCCTATAATGCACATCCATCGGCGGTGATGAAGATTAAAACTTCTGATAAAACAATGACTTGGTTAAGAATGATTAAGTTGGGTTTTAGAAAGAAAGTTTAAAATAATTTAAATTACCAGTTGACACTTTAGAAATAAAGCGTAATATAGCCGACCTAGCTTGATGCTGACGAAGCATCGAGAAGATCATTAAGAGATTATGAAGAACAACTTGTGTGGATTTTTACTGATTGATTAATCGAAGATATTTCATTGATTGATTGGTTTAAATTACTCGAAGTTTATTTGAGCGAAATTTAAGTCAGAAAATTGATGAGCCAGATTTGGAAGTTTAGATTAAAGCTTCAAAATGATTTTAACTGAAGAGTTTGATCATGGCTCAGATTGAACGCTGGCGGCAGGCTTAACACATGCAAGTCGAGCGGGCGAGGTTGCTTCGGTAACTGAGCTAGCGGCGGACGGGTGAGTAATGCTTAGGAATCTGCCTATTAGTGGGGGACAACATTCCGAAAGGGATGCTAATACCGCATACGTCCTACGGGAGAAAGCAGGGGCTCTTTATGACCTTGCGCTAATAGATGAGCCTAAGTCGGATTAGCTAGTTGGTGGGGTAAAGGCCTACCAAGGCGACGATCTGTAGCGGGTCTGAGAGGATGATCCGCCACACTGGGACTGAGACACGGCCCAGACTCCTACGGGAGGCAGCAGTGGGGAATATTGGACAATGGGGGGAACCCTGATCCAGCCATGCCGCGTGTGTGAAGAAGGCCTTTTGGTTGTAAAGCACTTTAAGTGGGGAGGAGGCTTACCTGGTTAATACCTGGGCTAAGTGGACGTTACCCACAGAATAAGCACCGGCTAACTCTGTGCCAGCAGCCGCGGTAATACAGAGGGTGCGAGCGTTAATCGGATTTACTGGGCGTAAAGCGCGCGTAGGTGG